>JBGPTQ010000035.1:0-9437 GCA_041490725.1 Allostellaceae bacterium
CGCGACGGATCGATCATCTTCATCAGCTCGATCGGCGGCCTCAAATCCTCGCAGGTGATCGCGATGTACGGTGTCACCAAGGCCGCCGACATCGCGCTGTGCCGCAGCCTCGCCGCCGAATGGGGCCCCGACGGGGTGCGCGTCAACTGCATTGCGCCGGGCCTCGTCGAAACCGCCTTCGCCCGCGCGCTCTACGAGGACCCGGAGCGCCGCGCCAGGCGCGAGGCGGAAACCCCGCTGCGCCGCCTCGGCCAGCCCGAGGACATCGCCGGCGCCGCGCTGCTCCTCGCCTCGCGTGCCGGCGCCTTCATCACCGGCCAGACCATCGTCGTCGATGGCGGGGTGATGATCGCGTAGGCTCGCGCCGTTCGAGATTGCGAGGTAGGACCGATGGCATTCTCCCTGATCGATAACGGCGCCGGCGCGGTGCCGCTGGTTGCGGTGGCGAAATCCGGGCTGGCGGCGTGGCGCGAGGGAGCGCCGGCGGTCGAGCGCGACTGGGTCGCGGCGACCGGGTTTGCCGGCGAATCTGGCAAGCTGGCGCTGGTGCCCAACGAAAAGGGCGGGCTCGGCCGGGTGCTGGTCGGCATGGCCGAGGGCGAGGCGGCGATGTGGGCCTTCGCCGGGCTGTCCGACGCGCTGCCGGAGGGCAGCTACCGGATCGCGGCGCTGCCGGAAGGTGGCGATCCGACCCGGGTCGCACTCGGCTGGGCGCTCGGCACCTACGCGTTCAGCCGCTACCGCGCGCCGAAAAAGGCCAGCGGCGCCAGGCTGGTCTGGCCGAAGGGCGCCGACCGCGCTCTGGTCGAGCATCTGGCCGGCGCGGTATTCCTCGCCCGCGACCTCATCAACACCCCGGCCTCGGATATGGGACCGGCCGAGCTGGCCGCCGCCGCCGTGGAGGTTGCCGAGAAGGCGGACGCACGGCACCGGGTCATAGCCGGCGACGCGCTCCTCGCCGAGAATTACCCGACGATCCATGCCGTCGGCCGCGCCAGCGTGCGCGCGCCGCGGCTCGTCGATATCGTCTGGGGCGAGAAATCGGCGCCGAAGGTGACCCTCGTCGGCAAGGGGGTGTGCTTCGATTCGGGCGGGCTCGA
Organism: Allostellaceae bacterium; assembly: GCA_041490725.1. GTDB lineage: Bacteria > Pseudomonadota > Alphaproteobacteria > ATCC43930 > CGMCC-115725 > DATARH01. The sequence goes on from JBGPTQ010000035.1 coordinate 1,101, forward strand.
CCTCAAGGCCGCCTCGGGCATGCTCAACATGAAAAAGGACATGGGGGGCGCGGCGATCATGCTTGGGCTCGCCCGGGCGATCATGATGGCCAATCTGCCGGTGCGCCTGCGCGTGCTGCTGCCGATGGTCGAGAACGCGGTCTCCGGCAATGCGCTGCGGCCGCGCGACATCGTCAAGACCAGGAAGGGGCTGACCGTCGAGATCGGCAACACCGACGCCGAGGGCCGGCTCATTCTGTGCGACGCGCTCGCCGAGGCATCGACCGAAGCGCCCGAGTTGCTCGTCGATATCGCCACGCTGACCGGCGCCGCGCGGGTCGCGCTCGGCCCCGAATTGGCGGCGCTGTTCTGCAACGACGACAGCCTCGCAGCGGCACTCTCCGGCGCCGGCATGGCCGAAGACGATCCGTTATGGCGAATGCCGCTGTGGCGACCTTACCGGCGTAATCTCGACAGCAAGATCGCCGACCTCAACAACGTCTCGGAATCGCCGCAGGGCGGCGCGATCACCGCCGCGCTCTATCTTCAGGAATTCGTCGAGCCCGGCATCCCCTGGGCGCATCTCGATGTGATGGCGTGGAACGCCCGCGCCCGGTCCGGCCGCCCCGAGGGCGCCGAGGCGCAGACCTTGCGGGCGCTCTACACCCACATCGCCGGGAGATTTGGTGAAGGCGGGTCGAAGCGGTGATCGGACCGCGGGCCTCCGGCCCGCACGCGGGCTCTCGGCGAAGCGAAGCTTCGCCTGACGCCGGCAGCGCAAGCTTCGCTTGCGCCAGAGGCGGGACGCCCGCGCTCCGTGCGTCCGAGACTAGGCTGGTCGAGCAAGACGCATGAAAATCGAGGCCCTGCTGCCGCTCGGCGGGCTCGATCCTGGGCTGCGCGCGTCGGCGCCGCTCGACATCGGCAGGGTCGCGGCGGATGCGCGGCGCGCCGAGGCGCTCGGCTGTGACGGGGTCGTCACCGAGGAGACCAAGCACGATCCCTTCATCGTGATGGCCCTGGCGGCGCAGGCGACCAGAGGGATCGGGCTCGCAACGGCGGTGGCGATCGCCTTTCCGCGCAGCCCGGCGGTGACCGCGCTCAGCGCCTGGACCCTGCAGAACCTGTCCGGCGGCCGCTTCACCCTGGGGCTCGGCTCGCAGGTGAAAGGGCATATCGAGCGGCGCTACGGCATGCGCTGGTCGGCGCCGGGACCGTGGCTGCGCGAGTATGTGCAGGCGCTGCGCGCCATCTGGGAGTGCTGGCAGAACGGGACGAAACTCGATTTCCAGGGCGAGCATTACCGGCTCAGCCTGATGGTGCCGCTGTTCGCGCCCTCCCCGATCGAGCATCCGCATATCCCGGTCGAGCTCGCCGCGGTCAACCCGTATATGTGCCAGGTGGCGGGCGAGGTGGCCGACGGGATCCGCGCCCATCCGATCGCCACGCCGCGCTACATCGCCGAAATCATGCTGCCGGCGGCGCGCAAAGGCGCGGCGAAAGCCGGGCGCGACCTCGCCGGCTTCACGCTGTGCGCGATGCCGCTGGTCGCGACCGCAGCGACCCGCGCGAGCCTCGTCGAGCAGATCCGCGACGTTCGCGCGCGGGTCGCGTTTTACGCCTCGACCCCGAGCTATCTCCTCCCCTTCGACAGCGAGGGGTATGGCGAGGTCGCGCGCGCATTGCAGGGCCATGCGCGGGCGCAGCGCTGGGCGGAGATGCCGGGCCTGGTCAGCGACGAGATGCTCGACGCCTATGCGGTCATCGGCACCTATGACGAGATTGCGGCGAAGCTCAAAGCGCGCTATGGCAGCCTCGCGACCCATCTCGAATTCGCCATCCCGGTCGCCGATGACCGCGACGAAACCCTGCTGAGGGACCTGATCGCCGACCTTCGTCGGCCGTGAAACAGGGGAAGTATGAGTAAACGCTGGGGCAAGGTTCTGACCGCGATGGTCGAAGGCATCACGGCGCCGCAACACTGGTTGCGGCGTGCCAACACCCGGCTGGTGGTCGCCAACGCGCTGTTCCAGCGGCATGAGGTCGCGACCCGGCATGGGCCGGTCGTCTTCGTGGCGACGCATCCGCAGGCGCTGCAGATGTCGCGCAATCTGCTTACCCGCGAGCCCGAGACGATCGACTGGATCGATGGGTTCGAGGTGCCGTGCACCCTGTGGGACATTGGCGCCAACGTCGGCGCCTACGCGCTCTACGCGGCGCTGCGGCCGGGCGTCTCGGTGCTGGCGTTCGAGCCCTCGCCGGCCAGCTACGCGGCGCTGAGCCGCAACGTCGAGGCGAACGGAAGCGGCGAGCGGATCCGGGCCTTTTGCATCGCGTTGAGCGGCCGCACCCAGCTCGGCAGCCTCAATATGTCGGCAACCGATGCGGGCAATTCGTTCAATTCCTTCGAAAGCACCGAAGATTGCTTCGGCCGGCCGCTCGCCATCAGGTTTCGCCAGTCGATGATCGGGTTCTCGATCGACGAGTTCCGGCGGCTGTTCAGCCTCGCGCCGCCCAACTACCTCAAGCTCGACGTCGACGGGGTCGAGGAGCAGATCCTCGCCGGCGCGGCCGAAACGCTGAAGGATCCGGCGCTCCGCTCGGTGCTGGTCGAGCTCGAGGACGCCGATACCGCGCGCAACGCCCGCATCCTCGGGCGGCTCGAGCGCGCCGGGTTCGCCCTGTCGCTGCGCGGGGTGAACCAGGGAGGCACCGCCAACGGCATCTTCACCCGCCCGCCCGGCGGCGCTCAATAGCCGCGAGCCGGCTTACTTCGCGATGATTTCGATCGAATTCTGGTCGAACAATGGTTCGTCCTGTCCGGCGTCGACCCAAAGATATTTCGTCTTGGACTCGGCCGGGTGGTACTCGAAATACAGCGTCGCCTGGCCCTTGCCGTACTCGCCGCAGCCGAAATCGCGCGGCTTGAGCTGCCGGTCGATCATCCGCGCGTAGCCGCCGGACGGGACGATTTCGCGCAGGATCTTGCCGTTGCCTTGCACGCCGGTGTCCTTGGTCGGCGCCACCTTGCAGCTCGCCCTGGCCGCTTTGTCGGTTAGCGTGGCGATGAATTGGTGACGGATCGCTGCCTCGATCGGCTGATCCGCCGGCTTGGTCATGACCCGGATAATTTGATGGCTGCCGAAAGTCGTATCGTCCGACGGCCGGTGCTGTTCGAGCCAATCGCCATTGGCGGAAAAGACATAGTGCATCCGCGGATCGGAACAGTTCTCCACCAGGAGCCGGATGCCGAGCTTGGCGCTTTCGAAGTTTTCCCAGATGCAGCCTTGATCGGGGGTGCGCGACGGCGCGGCGGCGGCTGCAGGGCGGACGGCCAGAACGAGCCCGACCAGGAGGATCGTTGGCAGGGTTCGGCTCATGGTTCCCTCAATAGCCGCGCCCCAGATCGACCCGGTTGTCGACCGGCAAGCCGGCCTCGAAGCGGCGGATCGCCTCGCCGATGATCGGCGCCGCGGTCGGCGGGTGGGTCTCGGCCGCGATATGCGGGGTGATGATGATGCGCGGATGATGCCAGAACTTGTGGCCCCCTGGCAGCGGCTCCTCGCGGACGACATCGAGCACCGCGCCCGACAATTGCCCGGCATCGAGCGCCGGGATCAAATCCGCTTCGACGAGGTGGCCGCCGCGCCCGGCATTGACGAGCCCCGCGCCGCGCGGCAGCCGGGCAAAGGCGGCGGCATTGAGGATGCCGGCGGTCTCGGCGGTCAGCGGCAACAGGCAAACCAGGATCTCGCTGCGCGCCAGCATCGCGTCGAGCCCGGCCGGCCCGGCATAACTCGCAAACCCGGCGATCTCTTTCGTCCCGCGGCTCCACCCGGCGACATCGAAGCCGAGCGCCTTGAGCTTACGGCCGGCATCCTGCCCGAGCGTGCCAAAGCCGAGAATGCCGATCGGCCGATCGGCGGCGTTCTTCTGTTCGCGCTCCTCCCAGATGCCGGCGCGCTGCTGCGCCAGGTAATCGAGATCCTGGCGGTGCAGCCGCAGCACCTGCAGCACGACGTATTCGCTCATCGCGTCGGTCATGTACGGATCAACGAGGCGGACGATCGGCACCCCTTTGGGCAACAGGGGATCGAGCAGCAAATGGTCAACCCCGGCGCCGAGGCCGACGATCAGCCTCAGGTTGGGCAGCGAGGCGAGCAGCCCCGGCTCGGGCTGCCAGACCAGGGCATACTCGATCGCCGCCTTGTCGCCGATATCCGGCCAGTAGCGGATCTCGCGCTCCGGCATCAGCTGGCCGAGCAAGGGTCGCCAGCGAGCGGTTGATGCTGGCATCGAGCGGAACAAGAGGGCCATTGCGCAATGCCCCGATTGGGTGCGGCAATGCCGCGAGCCGGTTGCCCCAAGGTTGCTCCCAGCCGGAGCCCCATGGCAAGCTACCGGGATGACGACCAGTGCCGCGGCGGACGTCAGCTTCGTCATCCCGGTCTATAACAAGCGCCCGTTCCTCGCCGGCATGGTCGAGGGGCTGGCGCGGCAACGCGGCGATTTCCGGCGCGAGTTCATCTTTGTCGATGACGGCTCGACTGACGGCTCGCGCGCCGTCCTCGATCGGCTGACCGCCGGCTGGCCCGAGCTCCGGATCATCAGCCAGCGCAATTGCGGCCCCAGCATCGCCACCAATCGCGGTATTGCCGCGTCGCGTTATCCGCTGATCAAGCCGGTCGATGCCGATGACGTCTTGCTGCCGGATGCGACCGCGTTGCTGCGCGAGGCGCTGTTGCAGCACCCCGGCGCCGTGCTCTCGTTCGGCGCCGGCGAAGCCGTCGCCTCGGACGAGGCGGTGGCACGGCTGCGGCAGGCCGCGCCAACCACCGCCGCCCCGGCGACGGTATACGACGCGCTCCCCGCGCTGCTGCGCAATTGCGCGTTCGGTCCGAGCGCCTGCCTGATCCGAACCGAGATCGCGCGGCAAGTAGGCGGCTGCGACGAACGCGTCTTCACCCAGGATTATTCGCTGTTCCTCAGGCTGGCCGCTGCGGGCCGGTTCGTGCGCGTCGGTGCATCGCTGGTGCTTTCGCCGCTCGTTGTCGAAGGCCGAGTCAATGACGGCGGCCCGCAGGTGCTGCACGATATCAACCTCGCGCTGTTCCATTTCCTGTCGGAACATCCGGTGCCGCCCCCGGTGCTCAGGGCAACCGTGCGCCGCGGCGTCAAGCGCGCTTGGCGGTGGGCGACGCGGCGCGAGGATGTCGGGCTTTTCAACGCCCCACTTTGGCTGCTGCTGCGGGCTTATCTGTCATTTCCGAGCGTCTCGCTCGACCTGTTGCGGCAAAGCTGCGCCGCCTTCGCCGTGAGCGGCCCGGTCCGCCTATTATAGGTCCAGCTCGGGAATTTGCGGCCGGCGATCCGCCCAGGGCCGCGCCATCTCATAGAGCGCGGCGGCGCGCAAGAGCCGCGCATCGCCGAGATGGGGGCCGACCAGCTGCAGACCGATCGGCAGCCCGCCCTCGCCCCACCCGCACGGCAAGGTGACCGCCGGATTGCCCGACAGGTTGAACGGCAGCGTGTAGGGATACCAGACCTTGCGCACGGCATCGGCCACCGCCCCATCGATCTCGATCGGCGAGAAGAAATCATGGTCGATCGAGAGCGCGGTGCGCGACAGGTCGGGGTCGCGACGATGTCGTAATCCTCGAACCAGGCCTGGACCTCGCGGAAGATGCGGGTGTACGGGTCGGCCAGAGCGCGCTCTTGACCTGCTTGCGTACGGTTCACGCGGGATGTAACGCTGGGACACCGCTTGGTTTGAGGGGCCCATGCCTCGAACATCGGCGCCAGTCGCTACGGGGCTTTGCTCTTTGTCACCTGCAAGCGAAACCTGAACGGGAAGAACGGAATGTTGAGATGGCTGGGACTGGGCCTCCTGCTCGGTACGGGGCTTGGGAGCGTCGCGTGGGCGCAGGGCTCCGTTAAGTTCGATGGCCAGTACATGGGAGAACTTACCCTCACGAAAGTAATCAATGGTGACTGCACCGAGCCCCCTCTGGGAGCGATTTACCCTCTAACAATATCCAGGGGTGAAGTTCGGTTTGCCTATGTCCCGCGGTTCAACACCACATTAAGCGGGAAGGTTGGTGGAAATGGGGTTTTCAAAGCCTCTGCCCGCCTGCGCAGGGGGTTTGTACAGATGACAGGGCGCGTCCAAGGAAATAATCTTACCGCTTATATCGTATCTCCAAGTTGCAATTACACTTTTCAGACAAAGAACTAAACTAGAGCCGTCTGGAAAGGAGTTGAGCGCTAGACTCGCAGCTCTCCCGCATCAGCGCGCGAAATAAGCGATGGCTCCATCCAGCGTACGCAGTCGCGGGTAATCAGCCTCGGGAATGTCGATCCCGATGCGCTCGTGGAGCGCCACGACAAAGTTCATGAAATCCATCGAGTCGAGATCGAGCGCCTCGCGCAGATCTTCATCGCCAGCCACGGTGACGGGATCGGCCTCCGGCGCGATGCCGCTTAAGATGTCGTAGATCACAGCCCGGGCTTCGGCTTCGGTCATAGCTTCGCAGGCTCCTGCAACAGCCGCTCGATCGCGCTCAGGAGGAGGGCGCCGATGTGCCCGTCGGTCACTCGGTGGTCGGCGGCAAGGCTTACGGTCACGAGGGGCCGCGCCTCAACCCGTCCGTCCACCACCCACGGGCGGGTCGAGATGCTTCCGAAGCCGATGATCGCGACCTGCGGCGGGTAGATGATGCCGGTCACCGTCTCGGCGCCGCGCTCGCCGAGGCTGGTGACCGTAACCGTCGGCGAAGCAAGTTCGGAGCTGCGCAGCCCGCCGCTGCGGGCGCGCTGGACGAGATCGCGAATCGCCGCCATTAGATCCGGCAGCGCGAGCGCATCGGTATCGCGGATCGCCGGCGCCACCAACCCGCCGCCGCGCAGCGATATCGCCCAGCCCGGATGAATGCCGCTACCAGGCTGAAAGACGCCCTCGACGCAGGTCCCGTTGAGCTGCGGCACCTCGCGCAAGGCAAGCGCGCTCGCCTTCAGCAGCAGGACCGCCGGCAACAGCCGCCGGGGCACCGGCTGCGCCGCGTTGAAGGCTTCGAGCCAGGCGAGCGCCGGGTGCAGATCCACCGTGTGGCTCAGGTAGTAATGCGGGATCTCGCGTTTGGAGCGCCCCATTGCCGCGGCGATGGCCTTGCGCATCTCGGCAGGATCGAAGCCGGTGCGGCGCGACGGCTTCGCTAGAGCCAGGGGGGGGGCCAACGGGACCGCGGCTGGCGGCGCGGCGCGGCGCGCCGCCTCAACATCGGCCACACTGACCGCCCCTTCGACCCCGGTGCCGGCGAGCGCTGCCGGATCGAGGCCCAGTTCGGCGGCACGCCGGCGGGCCGCCGGCGTGACCCTCGCGCCGCCCGCCGCTTGCATCGCCGGCGCAGTCGGGGACGCGGGCGGCTGAGGCGCAGTAGCCTGGCGCGGCGCCACCGGGGCGGGTGCCTCCGGCTGCGGCCCCGCACGTTCGCCGATCCGCGCCAGCAACCCGCCGACCGCGACCCGCGTTCCGACCGGCACCACAAGCTCGGAGACGACCCCCTCGTCGAAGATTTCGACCTCGATCGCGCCCTTCTGCGTCTCGACGACGGCGATAACGTCGCCCCGCTTGACCCGGTCGCCCGGCTTGATCAGCCATTCGACCAGGGTGCCCGCCTCCATGTCGGCGCCGAGCGCCGGCATCAGAAAATCGCTCATCTGGGTCGGACAAGGCCACGTGCGGCGGCAACGATGTCGGCCGGCTGCGGCAACGCCGCGTCTTCCAAATGCGGCGCGTAAGGCATCGGCACCTCGCGGCCGCATACCCGGCGCAGCGGCCCATCGAGATCGAAAAAACCCTCTTCGGCGATGCGCATGCCGATCTCGGCGGCGAGCGACCCGCTCTTCCAGGCCTCGTCGACGATGACAACGCGGCGGGTCTTCGCGACCGAAGCCAGGATCGTCGCCGTGTCCAGCGGCCGCAGCACCCGCAGATCGATGACTTCCGCGGCGATGCCCTCGGCCGCCAGGAGGTCGGCGGCGGCGAGCGCCTTAAAGAGGCCGTTGCCGTAGGCGACCAGGGTCACGTCGGTGCCCTCGCGGCGCCGCTTCGCCCGGTCGATGTCGACTTCGGTCACCGCCGGGTCGAGCGCCGCCTCCATGTTGTAGAGCATGACATGCTCGAAAATCAGCACCGGGTTCGGGTCGGCGAGCGCCGCCGCCAGCATGTAGCGCGCGTCCTCCACCACCGCCGGCGCCAGCACGCGCAGCCCCGGGATATGGGCGTACCAGCCTTCCAGGCTGTGCGAATGCTGCGCCGCGACCCGCCGTCCGCCGCCGGTCGCCATGCGGATCACCAGC
>JBGPTQ010000036.1:0-9234 GCA_041490725.1 Allostellaceae bacterium
CGACCGCTTGCGGGACGACAAAAGCCGCGGTGCGGATGGCATAGAGCAGGCTTTCGATCGCCAGCACCGCGCCGAACGGCAACGGCTCGCCGGCCAGACGAAGCGCGAGCCACACTTCGGCGGCGCTGGCGATCCAGCAGGCGAGATGCAACGCGAAGCTTGTCCACAGCCCGCCGCGGCGGCGATAGATGCCGGCGAGCGCCGCATGCAGCGCCGCCGCTCCCGCCGCGCCGCGCTCGGCCCAGCCGCGCCCGAGGTAACCCGCGATGCGGTCGAAAAACCCGATGCCGCGGCGCTGCACGAGGACAAAGGCCGAGGCGGCGAGAGCGGCGACCGCCAGGCCGAGCAGCACCGGCGCCGCCGCCCGCGACTCCGGCTGCAGCCGAACCAGCCAGGCCAGGCCGAGCGCGGTGTAGGCGAGCTGGGCGACGAATTCGAGGGTCACATCGACGATCGTGCTTGCCGTGGCAAGGGTTCCCGGCACGCCGGCCAGCGCCAAGGCCCGCGCGCCGAGCACATAGCCGCCGACCTGCGACAACGGCAGCGCCTCGGAGCCGGAATCGCGAACCAGCCGCGCCCACATCAGTTTTCCCGCAGGGGCGCCGGGCAGCAGCGCGCGCCACGCGAGGCCCATCGCGGCGGTCAAGGCGAGATGGATCGCGCAGATCGCGACAAAGCCGGCGCCGCCGACGGCGAGCAGCGAGCGCATCACGGCGCCGGCCCCGAAATACCCGACGAGCGCCGCCATCGCCGCCATCCCGGCAATGGCGACGAGGATCGGCAGCGCTTTCATCGGGAGAGGGAAGCGGCGCGGGGCTGCCGGTCGCGCATGAACCGGCGCAGGACGCGGACGAGGCGTGGTACCACCTGCGGGCGTAACAGGCGCGAATCGTAGCCCGCCATGCGGCGCTCGTTTTCCGCGAGGCAGAGGTCGAAGAGCGCGGCCGCCGACAGGTCGATGTCGGCCACCGCTTTGCTGCCGGTCAGGGTGAAGTTGTTGTCCTGCGCGGTGTCACCGCGCGCGGCGCCGGCCCCGCGAGCCAGACCGATGCGCTCGTACACCAGGAAGACCCATACCGCGACGACCCTGCACCAGAACCACGGCCGGCGCCACCACGCCAAATTGCGGCGGTGCCAAGCCACCCAGTTGACGAAGAACAGGATGTGCCGGGCTTCCTCCTGCATGACGGGCTCGAAGGTGTCGATCAGATCCGGCGGGAAGAAGCGCGATTGCCGGGCCAGCGCAAACAGGCCGAAGGCGAAAAAACTGTCGATGCACTCGCTGAAGCCGGTGACCATGAAGGCCCATTCGGGATGGCGCGGCCGGCGATATTCGGGCTCCGGCGCAAGCCGGATGCCATAGGCCCCGACCAGGTTGGACAGCACTTGCTTGTGGCGCCCCTCCTCGAACGCGTTGAGAAGGACGGCCTCGCGCAGCAACGGATCGGCGGTCCTCTCGGCATAGCTCAGCACCCGCAGGCTTGCCTTGCCTTCGGTCTGTACCGCGATGTCCCAGATCGGCAAGGCCACGAGCCGGTCGCGCGCCTCGCTGTCGAGCCGGGGCCAATCGATCACCGCCGGCTTGTACGGGTTATGGGTGTCGAGCAGCATCCGGCAGAAGGCTATCTTGTGCGGCTCGCTGCCGGGGCGGATCGCCCCTGATGCGGGTGCCGTCCAGCGCCGCGCCAACTCATCGGCAGCCGCCATCGTGGTGTCATCGGTCACCGGATCAATGTCCCCCAATCCTGCCTTCACCCCGAGCGAACGCGAACCCCAGTTTCGTTGACTCGCCGGGAGCGCTCCCCTATATAGCGGCTCCGCCCAACCAAGGCAGTTCCCGTTGGAGAGAGTGCCATGAAGCGCACTTACCAGCCGAGCAGGCTCATCCGCAAGCGCCGCCACGGCTTTCGTGCGCGAATGGCCACTCCGGGCGGTCGTCGGGTGCTGGCCGCGCGGCGCGCGAAGGGCCGCAAGCGCCTGTCTGCTTGATCGCGCCCATCTGCTTGATCCCACGGGCCGCGCCACAAAGCCGCGGGCCCAGCCCACCGATAACCGGGATATCGGCAGCGAGCGGGCTTGTAAGGCTCAAGACCCGCGCCGACTTTCTTCGTGTTGCCGCAGGACGCCGCCGGGCGGCGAAACCGGGGCTTGTACTGCAGGCCGCGCCGAACCCTCTGGGGAAGAGCGGCGTCGAGGCGGTGCGGGTCGGCTTCACCGCAAGCCGAAAGGTCGGGAATGCCGTACTCCGCAATCGGGCAAAGCGGCGATTGCGCGCGGCCGCCGCCGAGGTGCTGGTTCGCGACGGGCAGAAGGGGACCGATTACGTGCTGATCGCCCGTGCCGGGACCGGCGAGCGGCCCTATGCGGAACTCGTGCGTGATCTCGAGACGGCGCTGCGCCAGATCGACCGGCGCGGCAGTGACGCTCGGCCGCGGCGCGGCGAGGAGGGCTGAGATGAATTATTACGACAGCACGGGTCATGTGCTTGGTTTGGCGATCAGGGGAATGATCCGCGCCTATCAGCTGCTGGTGGCGCCGATCGTGGCGCCTTCCTGCCGCTATTACCCGAGCTGCTCGCACTACGCCGCGGAGGCGGTCGCGCGGCACGGCCCCTGGCGCGGCTTGCTGCTTGCCGTGCGGCGGCTGCTGCGCTGCCACCCCTGGGGCGGCAGCGGTTACGACCCGGTCCCGTCCGAGCCGAGCCGCTGAGCCGGGCACCAGTTTCGCTCCTCGCCAATGGAACAACGCAATCTCCTGCTCGCGATCGTGCTGTCGGTCGGCATTCTGATCGGGTTCCAATTCCTATTCGAGAAGATACGGCCGCCGCCGCCGGCTCCGGCTCCCGCGACAGCGACGCAAACCGCCCCAGCGACGCCGGCGCCGGCCAGCGCCACGCCCGGGGTCGCTGCACCTGCACCCACCGCTACGGGCGTCGCGGCCACCGCGCAGACGCCGGAGACGCGGGAGGCGGCGATCGCCGGGCAGAAGCGGGTGCGCATCAACACGCCGCGCCTGCATGGCTCGATCGCGCTCAATGGCGGCCGCATCGACGACCTGACCCTCGCCACCTATCACGACACGGTCGATCCCAAGAGCCCCGAGGTTGTGCTGCTGTGGCCGACCGCGACCAAGGACCCGTATTTCGCCGAATTTGGCTGGGTCGCCGACACCGCCGGCACCCAGGTTCCGGGACCGGATACCCAATGGACCGCCGCGGGCGGCGCGCTGACCCCGACCTCGCCGGTGACCCTCAGCTGGGACAATGGCGCCGGGCTCATATTCACCCGCACCATCACGATCGACCAAAATTACATGTTCACGGTGCGCGACGCGGTGCGCAACACCGGCTCTGCGCCGGTCAGCCTGTCGTCCTACAGCCTGATCAGCCGCACCGGGACGCCGCAGGTCGCCGGCTATTACATCCTGCATGAAGGGCTGATCGGCGAGCTCGAAGGGTCGCTGCGCGAGGTCAAGTACAGCTCGCTCGAGCCGGGCAAGCCGATCGACTACGGCTCAACCGGTGGCTGGCTCGGCTTTACTGACAAATATTGGCTGACCGCGCTCGTCCCGCCGCAGGACGAGGCGATCAAGGCGCGCTTCACCCACCGGATCGAAGGCGGCGTCGACCGCTACCAGGCCGACTTTCTCGGCCCGACGGTAACAGTCCCGGCGGATGGCACGGCGGCAACCTCGATCCGGTTGTTTGCCGGGGCCAAGGAGGTGAACCTGCTGGATGCTTATGCCACCTCGGGAATCCCCAATTTCGATCGCGCCATCGATTTCGGCTGGTTCTATTTCCTGACCAAGCCGATTTTCCTGACGCTGCAATTCTTCTACGGGCTGCTCGGCAATTTCGGCCTGGCGATCCTGCTGCTGACCCTGATCATCAAGCTCTTGTTCTTTCCACTCGCCAACAAATCTTATTCGGCAATGAGCAAGATGAAATTGCTGCAGCCGGAGATGACGAAGATCCGCGAGCGCTTTCCCGACGACAAGGCGCGCCAGCAGCAAGAAATCATGGCGATGTACAAAAAGGTGGGGGCCAACCCGCTGGCCGGTTGTCTGCCGATCGTGATCCAGATCCCGGTGTTCTTCTCTCTCTACAAGGTATTGTTCGTCACGATCGAGATGCGGCACGCGCCGTTTTTCGGCTGGATCCACGACCTGTCGGCGACAGACCCGACCTCTTTCGCCAATCTGTTTGGCCTCTTGCCGTTCTCGCCGGCGGCCGTGCCGATGGTCGGCCCGATGCTGATGATCGGCGCCTGGCCGCTCTTGATGGGCGTCACGATGTTCCTGCAGCAAAAGCTCAATCCGCAGCCGGTCGATCCGATGCAGGCGCGCATGTTCATGCTGCTGCCGATCGTCTTCACCTATATGCTGTCGGCGTTCCCGGCCGGGCTGGTCATCTACTGGGCATGGAACAATCTGCTCAGCATCGCCCAGCAATGGACGATCATGCATCGCGCGGGCGCGGCCTGAACGCGCCGGCCCTGGCAAGCGAGCTGTTTCCGGCGCGGGAGATCGAGCCGGAGCTGCTCGAAGCGGGGCGGCTGCTGTTCGCCCGCGACTGCCGCTTTGTCGCGGGCGCTGCCGATGCCGAGGCGATGCCGAACGAGACCCTTCCCGAAATCGCCTTTCTCGGCCGCTCCAATGTCGGCAAGTCGAGCCTCGTCAATGCGCTGACCGGCCGGCGCATGCTGGCGCGCACCTCCAACACGCCGGGCCGCACGCGTCAGATCAACTTCTTCGATCTCGACCACCGGTTGATGCTTGTCGACCTGCCGGGCTATGGCTACGCCGAAGCGTCGAAGGGCGCGGTCAAGGCATGGACCCGGCTGGTGCAGCACTATCTGCGCGGGCGCGCGAGCCTGCGCCGCGTCTGCCTCCTCATTGATGCACGGCACGGCATCAAGGAGCCGGACCGCCCGATCATGCAGCTGTGCGATATGGCCGGACTGTCCTACCAAGTGGTGCTGACCAAGGTCGACAAGCTCGGGCTGACCGCGCGCGCCGCGATCGCTGAGGCCGTGGCCGCCGAGCTGGCGCGGCACAGCGCCGCCCACCCCGAGATCCATTTTACCAGCGCGGAGCAGGGATTCGGCATCGCAGCCCTACGGGCGGTCGTCGCCGGCTTTGCCGCGGCGGATGAGCGGCGCCCCGATATCGCCCCTGGTGTCGCCGCCCCCGCGGTGGCGTCGCCGCGCCAACCGCGATAGAGTGTGCACCCGATGAGATCAGCCGCCCCGCCCTGCTCCCCCGCCGCGCCGGCCGCCGCCGACCCGGCACTGAAAGCCGCGGTCCTCGGCGAGGCTCTGCCCTATCTGCGGCGCTATTCCGGGCAGACCGTCCTTGTGAAGTATGGCGGCCACGCGATGAGCGCCCCTGGGGGCGACGGCGCAGCCGACGACCCGTTCGCGCGGGACATCGTTTTGCTGAAGCAGGTCGGCATTAACCCGATCGTGGTCCATGGCGGTGGGCCGCAAATCGGCCAGATGCTGCAGCGGCTCGGCATCAAGAGCAGCTTTGTCGATGGGCTGCGCGTCACCGACCGCGAGACGATGGAAGTCGTCGAGATGGTGCTCGCCGGAACCATCAACAAACAGCTCGTCGCCGCGATCAATGCCGCCGGCGGTTGTGCCGTCGGGCTCACCGGCAAGGATGGCGGCCTCATTCGCGCGCGCAAGGCGCGGCGCAGCCGCATCGAAGAGGGCGTGCGGGTCGAGCTCGATCTCGGCTTCGTCGGCGAGCCGGAGCGGATCGATGATCGCGTGCTGGCGAGCTTTCGCCAATCGGACATCATCCCGGTCATCGCGCCGATCGGGGTCGGCGCGGGCGGCGAGACCTACAATATCAATGCCGATACGGTCGCCGGGGCGGTTGCCGCCGCCGTCAAGGCGTGTCGCTTTCTGCTGTTGACCGATGTGCCCGGCGTGCTCGATGCCGAGAAACGCCTGATAGCGGAATTGACCGCGGACGAAGCGCGCCGGCTGATCGCCGATGGCACGATCTCCGGCGGCATGATCCCGAAGGTCGAGACCTGCCTCGCGGCGGTCGAGGGCGGGGTCGAGGCGGCGGTCATTGTCGACGGCCGGGTTCCGCACGCGATCCTGCTCGAGCTGTTCACCGAAGGCGCTGGTACCCTGATCCGCGGCGGCTGAGGGCTCGGGAGACGGAAATGGCCTACACCACCCGACGCGAGCGCTGCCCTCTCGGTGCCGTCGAGACCTGGATCTTCGATCTCGACAACACACTCTACCCCGCCTCCTGCCGCCTGTTCGATCAGGTCCAGCTTCGCATGACCGAGTTCATTTGCGACCGTCTGTCGGTGTCGCCGGAGGCGGCGGCGGAGCTGCGGCGGAATTATTTTCGCGAGCATGGCACGACTCTGCGGGGCCTGATGACGCGCGACGACATCGACCCGCACGAATTTCTCGCCTATGTGCATGACATCGACCTTGCCGGGGTGCCGCCGGATCCGGCGCTTGCCGCCGCGCTGCGACAGCTGGACGGGCGCAAGATCGTCCACACCAACGGGTCGGTGCGGCATGCCGAACGGTTGCTCGATCATCTCGGGCTCAGCGCTTCGTTCTGCGGCATCGTCGACATCGTCGCCGCCGATTTCGACCCCAAGCCGGCGCCCGCCGGCTATCGCCTCTTGCTGCGGCGCCACGCGGTCGCCGCACAGACCGCGCTGATGATCGAGGACATCGCCCGCAACCTTGCGCCCGCCGCGGAGCTCGGCATGACCACGGCCTGGATGCGCAACGGGCTCGACTGGGCGGCGGCCGAGGCCGACAGTGATTACATCCACCACATCGTCGATGATCTCGCGGGCTTTCTCGCCGCCGCAGCGGCGCTGCAGAACCGCGAAGAAAACCGGGAGCCAGCTCCGCCGTGAGCATCGCCGAGACGATCCGAGACAAGCTGACCGCCCGGTTTGCGCCGACCCGGCTCGTGATATCAGACGAATCGCATCGCCATGCCGGGCATGCCGGGGCGCGGCCGGGAGGCGAAACCCATTTTGCTGTGACCATCGTTGCCTCGGCTTTTGCCGGGCTCAACCGGGTGGCGCGCCAGCGGCTCGTCTATCAGACGCTCGCCGACGAACTGGGCAACCGAATCCACGCGCTGTCGCTGACGACGCTCGCCGCCGACGAGGGTCAAGGCTGAACTTTCGCAACCGCATGCAATTCGATTACGATCGCGGTACAACCTTTAGACGCTTTTTATTATTTTTTAACACGTAGTGATTGCAATTCGCCGGTTACCGGCTAGAATGCGCGCATGCGAACAGGATTGCCGCGGCGGCTGCGCCACAACCACGAGAATGTTCCATCGTCGCTGGTGATCCGCAACGTCGTTGTCGGGGGTCACCGGACCAGCGTTCGCCTGGAACCGGTGATGTGGGATGCCCTGCAAGACATCGCGCACCGGCTTCGGGTCACGACGCATGACCTCGTGACGGAGATCGACCGCGAGCGCACCGCGTCGAGCCTGACCGCCGCGATTCGCGTCTACATCGTCGATTTCTACCGCGCCGCGGCGTTGCCTGCCGGTCAGCCGCAGGTTGTCGAGCGGCCCCGCCTGCGGATGTAGGGCGATATCCGATGATATCGAATTTTGAACAAGGAGCGTCAAGGAAATGGGGCCGCCCGGCGCACGCTCAAAGCTGGTTCTCATGCGTCCATTGCCGCTATCCGCCATCGCCGTATGCCTCAAGACTACTAATTTGATGATTTTTGCGACGATTGGTTTGTCATTATACATCGCCGCGGCTTTTGCATTGAATATACCATCGAATATCCGCCTTGGTTGGAAAGGCCAGGCAGCGATTAGGATGCTTGACGAGATGAGGCGGCCCTTCCTAGCTCTGAAGGAAGCTCAAAACCGCGGCATCTCGTTTGCGAACGACTCCGCGGCGCCTGAAGAAGGCATCGATCGTGCCATACAAGCAGGTCGTGCCCTAATGGCGCAATATCTGCGGCTGGCCCAATACAATCCCACCCTTGAGCAAGACGTGCAGACGCTGTCGAAAGATTTCGACAAGTGGGCGGTCGTGGAAAGTGAGCTCGCCGAGCACTGGGCCGAGGTTCAAGCCGCGGTTCGGGAAGCGGAAAACAGCACCAAGAACGAGCCTTACAACTACATCGTGCACCATATCAAAATCATGAGCGAGGCAGAAGCGCTTTTTCTCAAGACCATGAATGATCTCGGTAAGGGAGAGCGTCCCATACATGCGGATATCATGTCTGGAAGCGAGGCAGAAAGAAATCTTCTTTCCTTGTCAATCCTATTTTTCTCCTATTTGGTAGCGATCGTGTTCTGGAATCAACGCATGGAAGCGCGTGCCCAAAAAGAGAAGTATGAAAAGGAGTTGAGTCTCCAGCATCTTGCCTATTTCGACGGCCTCACCGACCTACCAAATCTTATGCTATTCCGGGATCGTCTATCAGTCGCCATAACAATGGCACGCCGTAGCCATACTGAGGTAGCAGTGCTTTATGTTGATCTAGACTACTTCAAGCAAATTAACGATCGCTTCGGTCACGACGCGGGAGATCGCGTACTCAAAGAGGTGGCGACAAGGCTTCGATCCTGCGTCCGGGATACCGACACGGTCGCGCGCCTTGGCGGCGACGAATTCGTGATTCTGTTAACGAACATTCAGGAGTCGTCAAATTCGGTGGAGATCGCGAAAAAACTCATTAGCTCCCTTGGCCGTCCATTTGACTTCGGCGCGGTCATCCCCAGTATCTCCGCTAGCATTGGCATCGCTCATTGTCCACGTGACGGTCAACGTTACGAGGAGCTTGTCAAGGCGGCCGATGCCGCTATGTATAGTGTCAAGAAAATCCGAACCGGCGGCTATCATCTCGCCTCTGACCCTGCCCTGTCTTTCAGTTCAGAGACTGACCAGAAAGTAAAGGCCCAAAGGCGCGACCAGCCGACTCCTGATCCGAGGTGTTTCTGCCTTATCTGATAACGCTTTAGACATTGCTCGCTCGCGTCTCCAGATGGCCCGACGTTCAGCGGCTTTCAGCAAGAAACGACCGCAATTGCCCGACCGGTGCGTCGCGCATGACGAAAACTTCGCCGATCCGGCGCGGCAGGATCAGCGTGATCCCGCCGTCGCGCACCTTCTTGTCCTTGCCCATGTGCGCCAACAGCCGGTCGGCCGCGCTGCCGGTCAGGCCGATCGAGGAAAGTTCGGTCGGCAAACCCGCTTCGGCA
>JBGPTQ010000037.1:0-9198 GCA_041490725.1 Allostellaceae bacterium
ACCTGCGGAAGTGGCGCCACCGGCAGCTTGCCGAAGGCGACGAGCCCTGCGAGCGCGACGCCGATCGTCAACAGGGTGGTCGCGACAGGCCGCTCGATGAACGGGGCGGACAGGCTCATGGCAAGCTCACTGGGCCGGGCCCTCGGCATTGAAGAACCGGCCGAACCGCCGGCGGGTCGCGCGGCCAAGGCGATCGAAGCCGAGATAGATGACCGGCGTCGTGAACAGGGTCAGCGCCTGGCTCAAGATCAGCCCGCCGACGATGGTGACTCCGAGCGGATGGCGCAGCTCCGACCCGGTGCCGGTGCCGAGCATCAGCGGCAACGCGGCGAACATCGCCGCCATCGTCGTCATCATGATTGGGCGGAAGCGCAGGAGCGATGCCTGATAGATCGCCTCGCGCGGCGATTTGCCTTCGTTTCGCTGCGCGTCGAGCGCGAAGTCGACGATCATGATGCCGTTCTTCTTGACGATGCCGATCAACAGGATGATGCCGATGATCGCGATGATGCTGAGGTCGCTGCCATCGAGCATCAATGCCAAGAGCGCGCCGAGCCCGGCGGATGGCAAGGTCGAGATGATCGTGATCGGGTGGATGTAGCTCTCGTAGAGCACGCCCAGCACGATATAGACCGTGACGATCGCGGCGATGATCAGTAAGAGCTCGTTGCCGAGCGCCGCCTGAAAGGCGAGCGCGGCGCCCTGGAACGCGGTGATCATGCTGGCCGGCAGGCCGATCTCGGCCTCGGCCTGGCGGATCGCATCGACTGCCTCGCCGAGCGAGGCGCCGGGCGCGAGGTTGAACGAGATCATCGCGGAGGGAAACTGGCCGAGATGGCTGACCGCCATCGGCGCGGTCTGCTCGATGACCTGGGCGATCGCCAACAGCGGCACCTCGCCATTGGCGGCGGTCGATGACGGCAGATAGATCGAGCCGAGCGAGGCTAATGATTGTTGCATTGCCGGGTCGGCCTCGAGGATCACCCGGTACTGGTTCGATTGGGTGAAGATCGTCGAGACGATGCGCTGCCCAAAGGAATCATAAAGCGCGTTGTCGACGGTCGCCGGGGTGATCCCGAACCGGCCCGCGGTCGCGCGGTCTATGAGGACATAGGCCGACAGCCCGTCTTCGCTGTAGCTGGTCGCCACATCCTCGATCTGCGGGATCTGCTGCAGGCGCTGGATCAGGCGCGGGACCCACAGCGCGAACTCGTCGGGGTTGGCATCCTCGAGCGCGAACTGGTACTGGCCGCGGCTGACCGTCGCGTCGATCGTCAGATCCTGCACCGGCTGCATGTAGAGCGTGATGCCGGCGACCCCGGCGATCTCGCCCCCAAGCCGGCGGATGATGTCGCTGGCGCTCGCGCGGCGCTCGTCGCGCGGCTTCAGGTTGATCAGCATCCGGCCGGTGTTGAGCGTCGTGTTCGTGCCGTCCACCCCGATGAAGGACGACAGGCTGACGACATCGGGATCCTTGAGGATGGCAGCGGCCAACGCCTGCTGCCGCTCGGCCATCGCCGCGAACGATACCGAGGGCGCTGCCTCGGAGATGCCCTGGATCAGCCCGGTATCCTGGACCGGGAAGAAGCCCTTTGGGATCATGACGTAGAAGAACACCGTCAGCGCCAGCGTGGCGACCGCGACAACCAGCGTCAGCCCCTGGCGATCGAGCACCCAGTCGAGCAGCCGGCCGTACTGCGCGATCCCGGCGTCAAACCATTGCTGGCTCTTGCGCGCGACCCGCGACATCTGCTCCGGCGGGCGGTGGCGCAGCAGCTTGGCGCACATCATCGGCACCAGGGTCAGTGACACGATCGCCGAGATGATGATCGTCACCGCCAAGGTCAACGCAAACTCGCGAAACAGCCGGCCGACCACGTCGGCCATAAACAACAGCGGGATTAAGACCGCGATAAGCGACACGGTCAGCGAGATGATCGTGAAACCGATCTGCCGGGAACCTTTGAGCGCGGCCTCGAGCGGCGGATCGCCCGCTTCGATGTAGCGCGAGATGTTCTCGATCATGACGATCGCATCGTCGACGACAAAGCCGGTCGCGATCGTCATCGCCATCAGCGACAGATTGTTGAGGCTGAACCCGGCGAGGTACATGACGGCGAGCGTGCCGACCAGCGACAGCGGCACCGAGAGGCTCGGGATAATCGTCGCCGAGACGCTGCGCAGAAACAGGAAGATCACCAGGACGACAAGGACGACCGCAAGGCCGAGCTCGAACTCGACATCGGCGACCGAGGCGCGGATCGTAGTGGTGCGGTCGGTCAACACCGCGACATCGACCGCCGCCGGCAATGCCGCGCGCAGCTGCGGCAACAGCGCGTGGATGCGGTCGACCACCTCGATGACATTGGCGCCGGGCTGGCGCTGGATGTTGAGGATGACCGCCTCGGTGGTGTTCATCCAGCCGGCGAGCTTGGTGTTTTGGGCGCCCTCGGTGGCGCCCGCCACATCAGAGAGGCGCACCGGCGCACCGTTGCGATAGGCGACGACCAGATCGGCGTAGTCGGAGGCATGTCTCAGCTGGTCGTTGGCATTGATCGTGTACTGCCGGCTCGGCCCGTCGAAATTGCCCTTGGGCGTATTGACATTGGCGTTGGTGATCGTCGAGCGCAGATCGTCGATGTTGAGGCCATAGGCGGCGAGCTGGCGCAGATTGGCCTGGATGCGCACCGCCGGGCGGTGCCCGCCGCTGACGCTGACCAGCCCGACCCCGGTCAGCTGCGAGATTTTTTGCGCGAGGCGGGTATCGGCAAGGTCTTCCACCTCGGTCAGCGGCAGCGTCTTGGAGGTCAGGCCGAGGGTCAGGATCGGCGCATCCGCCGGATTGACCTTGGCGTAGATCGGCGGCGCCGGCAGGTCGGAGGGCAACAGATTGCCGGCCGCGTTGATCGCCGCCTGGACCTCCTGCTCGGCGACATCGAGGCTCAAGGCGAGGCTGAACTGCAAGGTGATGGCCGACGAGCCCGCCGAGCTGACCGACGACATCTGGTTGAGGCCCGGCATCTGGCCGAGCTGCACCTCGAGCGGCGAGGTTACCGACGAGGTCATCACATCGGGGCTGGCGCCGGGATAGAGCGTCACCACCTGGATTGTCGGGTAATCGACCTCGGGCAAGGCGGAGAGCGGCAGGAAACGGTACGCGACGATGCCGACCAGCATGATCGCCGCCATCAACAGCGAGGTGGCGACCGGCCGCAGGATGAAGAGCCGCGACGGGCTCACGGGGTCCGTTCCGGGTTTGCGCGACGCGAAGTCTCAAGCCAGGAGGAGCCAGAGACGCCAAAAGACTCCCTCTCCGCCCGCCATAGTCCTTTGGGGGGCGGAGAGGGTTGGGGTGAGGTGGGGGATTCCAGAGCGCTTGCCGCTACCCACCTCACCCTCCCCATTGCTCCGCAATGGGTCCCCTCCCTCTCCCCCCTGAAGGGCGGAGAGGGCAATTTGCGTCGCGGCCAGGTCAGCCTCACCCGCCGCTCCGCTGCTGCCCCGGTCCGCGCGGCCGCTCTTTTGCCGGAGCGGACGGCGGAGCGGACCCGGCCGCCGGCTGCGCGGCGGGCGGGCCGGGTTCAACGAGCCTCACCTTGGCGCCATCCTTGAGCCGGTCGGCGCCGTCGGTGACGACGGCCTCGCCGGGCGCCACACCCTTGGTGATGGCGACGCGCGTGCTGTCGCTCGGGCCCAAACTCACCGGCTGGGCCGCGGCCGTGTCGTCGGGCTTGACGACATAGACGAACGTCCCCGGCGCGCCGCGCTGGATCGCCGCGATCGGAACAATGCTCGCATCATGGAGCGTGTCGACGAGCAGCTGAATGTTGACGAACTGGTTGGGAAACAGGGTCTGCTCCGGGTTGTCGAAGGCGGCCCGCAGCTTCACCGTCCCGGTCGTCGGATCGATCTGATTGTCGATAGTTTCGAGCCTGCCGCTATCGAGCTTGGTCGTGCCGCTGCGGTCGAACGCGGTCGCCGGCAAGGCAGCGCCGGCGCGCACGCGTTTGAGCACCGCCGGCAGATTGTCTTCCGGCAGGGTGAAAATCACCGAGATCGGCTGCACTTGCGTAATGACGACGATGCCGCTGGCATCGCTCGTCTGCACGTAATTGCCGGGATCCACCTGGCGCAACCCGACTCGCCCGCCGACCGGCGCGACGATGCGACAATAGGTCAGGTTCAGCTTTTGCGTGTCGACCAGCGCCTGGTCGGCCTGAACGGTCCCGCGGTTCTGCTGCACCAGCGCGGCCTGCGTGTCCGCGATCTGTCGTGCGACCGAGTTCTGCGCCACCAGCGTGCGGTAGCGGGCGAGGTCGATTTCGGCATTCTTCAGGAGCGCCTGGTCCTTCGCCAGCTGCCCTTCGGCTTGCGCGAGCGCAACCTGATAGGGGCGCGGATCGATCTGGGCGAGAAAATCGCCCTTGTCGACCGCCTGGCCTTCCTTGAAGGCAACCTCGATCAGCTGACCATTGATCTGGGTCTTGACCGTTACCGTCGCGAGCGGGGTCACGGTGCCGAGCGCGCTCAGCACGATCGGCATATCGCCGGTCGCGACCTTGGCGGTGCCGACCGGCATCGGGCCCGAGAATTGGAAGCGTCCGGTCGGGGCCGGCTGGTTCCCGGCGCGCCACACCACCCAGGCCACCAGCCCGGCGACGATGAGCAGCACAAGGAGGAGCCCGAGCGCGCTGCGCAGACCGGAGCGGGCCTCGCGAGGCGGCGCGCGCCGCGCCCGCGTATCCCGATCGGCGTCAGCGCGGTCGAGCGGCGGTACTGAGAGCGGGCCGGGCGGCTGATCGTCCATCGGCGGCTAACGCGATTCCCGCGGCGCCGCAGCCCCGCCGGTCGCCGACACTGTCCGCGCTCGCGGCGGCTGGTCAGATGTCATTGCCCTCGCCATGCGAAGAGTTTACGGCGCGGTCGGTTGATCCCTCCCCGTCAATCCGCCAGCCGGTTTTCAACCGCGCCACGGTAGCAGATCGACAGCAGGCCTGCGAGCCGGCCCACCGGCGCACAGTGCGGCCCCGAATCGACCTGTCTGCCGATGCGTCGACAAGCCCCTTCCGTCGCACCGGCGCATCGTCTCAAATGGCCGCCGCGAATGATTGTGTGCGGTGCGGCGATGACGGCGAACCTTCCTCTGATGAGCGGCGGACAGCTGGTCGTCGCGGCGCTGCGCGGGCACGGCGTCCGGATGGCGTTCAGCGTCGCCGGCGAGAGCTATCTCGAGGTGCTCGACGCGCTCTACGACGCTCCCGAGATCCGCCTGATTACCTGTCGCCAAGAGGGCGGCGCCGCCTTCATGGCCGAAGCCTACGGCAAGCTGACCGGCGAACCGGGCGTGCTCATGGTGACCCGCGGGCCGGGCGCCTGCAACGCCTCGATCGGGGTGCATACCGCGTTCCAGGATTCGACGCCGATGATCGTGCTGGTCGGCCAGGTGGCGCGCCACCAGATCGACCGCGAGGCTTTTCAGGAAGTCGATTTCCGCAAGATGTATGCCCCGCTCGCCAAGTGGGTGACGCAGATCGACTCCGCCGAACGCATCCCCGAGCTATTGAACCAGGCGTTCCAGGTCGCGACCTCCGGACGACCGGGCCCGGTGGTGCTGGCCTTGCCCGAGGACATGCTGCGCGACCGCTGCGCCACGGCGGTGAGTGGCCCCTACCGGGCGGTGCATGCCCATCCCGGAGCCGCCGATCTGGCCGAAATGCGCCGGCTGCTCGCCCTTTCCGAGCGGCCGATCATGCTGGTCGGCGGCAG
This sequence comes from Allostellaceae bacterium, assembly GCA_041490725.1. Taxonomy (GTDB): domain Bacteria; phylum Pseudomonadota; class Alphaproteobacteria; order ATCC43930; family CGMCC-115725; genus DATARH01. Next base: position 5,767 of record JBGPTQ010000037.1, read on the forward strand.
CGGTTGGAGCGACGGCGCCGCTTCCGACATCGCCCGCTTCGCTGAGGCCAACGACCTGCCGGTGTGCTGCTCGTTCCGCCGCCAGGACATCGTCGACAACCGGCTTGCGTGCTTCGTCGGTGATCTCGGGACCGGCGCGGCACCGGACTTGGTGGCGCGCTTCAAGGCCGCCGATCTGGTGCTCGCGGTCGGCACGCGGATCGGCGAGATCACCTCGCAATCCTACACGCTGATGGGTATCCCCGACCCGGGCAAGGTGCTGATCCACGTGCACGCCGCCGCCGAGGAGCTCGGCCGCGTCTTTCGCCCTGATCTCGCGATCCAGTCGGGCATGCCGGAATTCGCCGCCGCAGCCGCGGCATTGGAGCCGATCGCGGCGCCGCGTTGGCGCACCTGGCGCGAGGCGGCGCGGTCGGAATACGAGGCGGGGCTCGCGCCCTCCCCGCTGCAGCCCCCTGGGCAGCCGGCGCCCGCGCTCGATCTCGGCCAGGTGATGGGCTGGCTGCGCGAGCGCCTGCCGGACGATGCGATCGTCACCAGCGATGCCGGCAATTTCAGCGGCTGGCCCAACCGGTTTCTGCAATACCGCCGGCCCGGCCGGCAGCTCGGGCCGACCAGCGGGGCGATGGGCTATGGCGTCCCCGCCGCGGTCGCCGCCAAGCTCGTCCATCCCGACCGGATGGTCGTCGGCTTTTGCGGCGATGGCGGGTTCATGATGACCGGGCAGGAGCTGATGACCGCGCTGGGCGAAGGGGTCGGCCCGATCATCCTGGTCTTCAACAACGCCATGTACGGCACGATCCGCATGCATCAGGAGCGCCGCTTCCCCGGCCGGGTCGTCGGCACCGCCCTCAAGAACCCGGATTTCGCCGCGCTCGCCGCCGCCTACGGCGCCTTTGGCGCGACCGTGGCTCGGACCGAGGAGTTCGCGCCGGCCTTCGAGGCCGCGCTCGCCGCGCGCCGCGCCGCCATCATCGAATTGCAGATGGATCCGGAGATCATCACGACGCGGACCACGCTCGCGGCGCTACGCCGCCAGGCCGAAGCGGCGAAAGTCTGAGATGGCCAAAGCTGAGATTAACCGCATCGCGCGGCAGAATTGGCAGGCCCGGCGCTATGCCGCGACCGCGCAATTCGTCCCGGCGCTGGCAACGCCGGTCCTCGAATTGCTCAGCCCCCAGCCGGGGGAGCGCATCCTCGACCTTGGTTGCGGCGACGGGGTGCTGACCGAAAGGATCGTCGCCGCCGGTGCCGCGGTGGTCGCGGTCGACGCCGCTCCCGACATGGTCGCCGCGGCGCGGGCGCGCGGTCTCGACACAAGGGTCATGCCCGGGCAGAACCTGAGCTTTGACCGCGAGTTCGATGCCGTGTTCTCGAATGCGGCCTTGCACTGGATGCACCCGCCCGAGGCAGTGCTCGCCGGGGTGCGCCGGGCGCTTAAGCCGGGCGGCCGTTTCGTCGCCGAAATGGGCGGCCACAACAATACCGCCGCGATCCTCGTGGCTCTGGCCGCAGTCCTCGCGCGCCGCGGGCTCGACGCGCAGCGCCTCAGCCCGTGGTACTTCCCTTCCGCAGCGGCCTATCGCGGCAAGCTTGAAGGCGCCGGGTTTACCGTCACAGAGATTGGTATTTTTCCGCGCCCGACCGTACTGGCGAGCGGCATCGCGGCGTGGCTCGATAATTTCGCCGAGGATTTTCTCAGTGCGCTGCCCGAACCCGATCGCCGCACTGCGTGCGCCGAGGTGGCCGATCTGCTGCGGCCGGTGCTGGTCGACGAAACCGGCACCTGGATCGCCGATTACGTCAGGCTGCGCTTTCGCGCCGTGCTCGCCGTGTAGCAAGCGCGGACCGGAGGCCGCCTACAACGCCTCGATCGCGCTCACCGCCGATTGGCGCGGGTACCACAGCTGGTCGCGCTGTTCGAGCCGCCCGGCGCGCCGATGACGCTGCAGCGCCATGCCGAGATGGTTTGGCCGCACCTGCATGCCCAGCTCGTCGGCGAGGAATTTGCGCACCTCGTCCGCCGAGATGCCGTGGCCATGCGCCGCGACCACGCGCAGGGTCGCGTCGCCCAGCGACACTCCAGCTGCCTTTGGGGCCGCCTTTGACCCGGCGCGGCGGCCGCGCCGTCCGCGGCGCGGCGCGGCGGCGGGGCCGGCAGTCTGGGTCTTTGCCTCGGCCGCTGCCGCACGGCGGCCGCGGCGTGCCGGCTGCGGTCTTGCTTTAGTGAAGCGCGACAACACCCGCTCGGCAGCCTCCAGTTCGGCAAGCTGCTCGGCCAGTTTCGCCCGTTCGCCGTCGATTCTTGCCAGCCGCTCGGCGAGAAGCTGCCGTTCTTGTGCGATGTCGTCGAGGGTGGACATTTCCTCTCCATCCTTGGTTTGGCCATTCGCGACCAAAGCATTTCCCTTTGCCGGTTAGCACTATAGATGGCAGAAGAATATGCTAAGAAAAGACCCGACTGCACGATTTTATGCGATTCAGTGACCAGTGAGCCGCACCCGGTCTTACTGTAGGGCTATTGCGCCACTGCGCGGCGCCGGCGGTGGTGCCTCACCAAAATCCTCACGAAAATCCCGGTGGCCGGGCCAAGCCCGGCCTCGGGGTTCTTCTAATAGTACATGGTCAGTTTGCGCAAAAGCTTCAGAGCACGCCCTCACCGCGCAAGCTTTCGATTTCCGCGGCGCCGATGTCGAGCCAGTTCCCCAGCACTTCGGCACTGTCACCCCCCAGCGCCGGCGACGGCTTCAGCCGCACCGTCTTGCCGTCGACCCGCACCGGCCAGCTCGCCATCTTGTAGTCGCCCTGGCGGTGGTGCACGACCTGCATGATGCCGCGCTCCTCGAAGGTCGGCTCGTTCTGCAATTCCATCGTGTCGAACACCGCGCCGGCCGGCACCCCGACGGCAATGAGTTTCTCCATCGCCTCGCGCTTGTCGTGCTGGAGGGTCCATTCGCCGATGATCGCGTCGAGCTCCTTCTGGTGGGTGACGCGGTCGTTGCCGGTGGCGAAGCGCGGGTCGTCGATCAGTTCCTCGCGGCCGATCAGCTTCATCAGCCGCGACCAGTGCTCGGGATTGGCCCGGCTGGTGGTCAGGTAGACATAGTCGTTGGGGCCGCCGCCCTTGGCCGGGTAGAGGCCGGAGGGCGCGTTGTTGCCGCCGCCCGACTTGGCGCCGTTGCGCGGCGCTGCCTTGCCGGTGCGCTGCATCGTGCAAAAGCAGGTGCGCATGTAGTGGATCATCGCGTCCTGCATCGCCAGCTGCAGCCGCCTTCCCTTGCCGGTGCGGTTGCGCTCGTGCAAGGCGCCCAGGATCGTCGCCGCCATCAGCATGCCGGTGCCGGTGTCGCCAAAGCTCAAGCCCGGCTTGACCGGCGGCCGGTCGCGCTCGCCGGTGACGCTGATCGGGCCGCCGGCGGCCTGCGCGATCAT
>JBGPTQ010000038.1:0-9118 GCA_041490725.1 Allostellaceae bacterium
AGAAAGTGCGCCAGGAGGTCGCGGCCAAAGGCTTTGGCCGCAGCCGCATCGTGATCCTCGATGCGCTTCTCAAGCTGCGCCAGGTCTGTTGCGACCCGCGCCTTGTCAAACTCGCCGCGGCGCGCAAGGTCAACGCCAGCGCCAAGCTCGCTCATCTGATGGACATGCTCCCGGCGCTGGTCGAGGACGGCAGGCGCATCCTCTTGTTCTCGCAATTCACCAGCATGCTCGATTTGATCAAGCCGGAGCTTGACAGCGGCGGCATCGAGTTTGTCGAGCTGCGCGGCGATACGATTGACCGCGCCGGCCCGGTTCGCCGCTTTCAGAGCGGCAAGGTGCCGCTGTTCCTGATCAGCCTGCGCGCCGGCGGCACCGGGCTCAACCTGACCGCGGCCGATACCGTCATTCATTACGATCCCTGGTGGAACCCGGCGGTCGAGGACCAGGCCACCGACCGCGCCCATCGCATCGGCCAGGACAAGGCGGTGTTCGTCTACAAGCTGGTCGTCCAGGGCACGGTCGAGGAACGCATGATCGAACTGCAGGAGCGCAAGCGCGCGCTAGCCTCGGGCATCTATGACGAGCGGGATGCCTCGATGCCGCTCCTAGAAGCGGCCGATCTCGAACGCCTGTTCGAGCCGCTCGCGGCCTAAACCGTTTGCAAGCCGAGGAAGCGCTCCATCGGCTCGAAATCCCGATCCGAATGGAGCAGCGCGTGGCCCCGCTCGATGCAGAACGTGCCGATGATCAGGTCTGCTAGCTTGCGTATCGTAATTCCTCGGGCACGGAGAAATCGGTAGTTGGTTGCTGCGGTGACGGCGAGACGGGGATCGGATAGCGGAACGATCTCGAAACGCCGGAAGCCGCGCTCGACTATTCGGGCTTCGGCTTCCGAGCGGAGCCCTCGTAGGACTTCACACAGGATCAGATCGCCTACAAGCAGCGGCGTAGCAGACATCAGCGAGCGCAGCTGCAGCACCGAATGTGTCGCCCGGTTACGCAGGTGATCAATCCACACCGAGCTGTCAACGAGGATCATCAAGGTCTCGCCGCATCTCGTCGAGATCTCCGTCCCAGTGGACCTTTCCGGCGAGCTTGAGCATCTTTTCCTGGCCCTTGACCCGGACAAGCATCTGCAACCCAGCCTCAACTACGGCGCGCTTCGTCTTGTAGCCTGTGAGGCGCAACGCCTGTTTCATAAGCTTGTCGTCAATTTCGATATTGGTTCGCATTAGGCACCTTGGTGTATAAATTGGTGAGTTTATACACATGGGCGTCACGATGGTGCAAGACAACGAGAACACGATCGACGTTCGTTGGAACGACGCACCGGATGCGATGACGCTGATCGACGCCCATCATCATTTGTGGGACCTGTCGTGGCGGAAGCACCCGAACCTGGTCGGCGAGCCGCGCCGCGATTTCTTCATGGGCGACGACAGCGCGCTGCGGCGCAACTACCTGCCCGAGGATTACCGGCGCGACGCCGCCGGCCACAATGTGTTGACGACGGTGCATTGCGAGGCCGAATGGGACCGCGCCGACCAGATCGGCGAGACCCGCTGGATCACCCGAATCCATGACGAATACGGCTTTCCCGGCGCGATCGTCGCGCATGCCTGGTTCGATAGCGACAATGCCGAGGAGGTGATCGCCGCCCAGGCTGGCTTCCCGCTGGTGCGCGGCATCCGCTCGAAGCCGGTCACCGCGCCGTCGCCCGACCGGATGGCGCCGGGCGCCCCCGGCACGATGCAGGACGAGCGCTGGCTGCGCGGCTTTGCCCTCTTGGAGAAATACCGGCTCTCCTGGGACCTGCGGGTACCGTTCTGGCATCTGTACGAGGCCGCTGCGGTGGCGCACGCCTTTCCCGATACGCCTGTTGTGCTCAATCACACCGGCTTTCCGTGGGACCGCAGCGAAGAGGGGCTGGCGGCGTGGCGGCGGGCCATGGAAGCCCTGGCGCGCGAGCCCAACGCCCACGTCAAAATCTCCGAATTCGGCCTCAAGGACCAGCCGTGGGATTACGCATCGAACCGCCGGGTGGTGTTGGACGCGCTCGCCATCTTCGGGATCGAGCGGGCGATCTTTGCCAGCAACTTTCCGGTGGCCGGGCTGCGCATCGGCTACGGCCCGCTGATCGCCGCGGTGAGTCGGATGTTGCGCCATCTTTCGCCCGCGGATCGCGACCGGTTCTTCTGGAAAAACGCCAAGGCGCTCTACCGCTTGTAAGAGGGGCGCGAATCACCCGCGCCGATTCAACTGGCGCGGGTCGCCGGCGGAATCCACGCCGCACGACTCAACACCTTGTAACTGCCCGGATTTCCCCCTTGCCGCATACGCCCGTGTGTGTATAGCCGGCGGCCAGCATACATTTAAAGGTGAATGAGTAACCCTCGGGGCAGGGGCGTGTCGTCACAACTGGTGGTCATCGTCGATGACAGCATCACCAATCTGAAGATCCTGGAACGGTTGGCCAGCTCGCTCGGCGGTCGAACGAAAAGCTTTGCTGATCCGGATGCGGCCCTGGGCTTTTGTTCCGATAACTGCCCCGACCTCATTCTTCTCGCTGCGGCGAGTGCACAGGGCGAGGCCGCGGAGTTCATCGCCCGGTTGTGCGAGCAGCCTGCCGGCGCCGATGTCCCGGTGATCGTCGTCGGAGCGCAAGAGGATTTCGACTGCATCGAGCGGGCGCGCGAGGCCGGCGCCGGCGATCATCTGCTGATCCCGGTCGATCACCGCGATTTCCGCATCCGGGCGCGCGGCCAGTTGCTGCGGCAGCGCGGACCACGCGGGGCCGGCGAGGAGAATGCGCCAGGCGAGGCCAATCCGCGCTACCCCGAGGGATCGCGACAGGCTTACGAAACGCTGCTTCGCCTGATCGACGTCATTCCGCGCATGATCTGCGTGACCGGCCGCGACGGGCGCTACCTGCTGGTCAACCGCCTGTTCGCTTCGTTTGTCGGGGTGCCGGCGAGCCGCTTGATCGGCAAGCGGCCAGCCGAAGCGCATGGCGGGCCGTTGGCGCGCATCCTGATGGAGGGCGATGAACGCCTGCTCGCCGGCAAAGCCGTCCCGAGCTCGGCGGAGGAAGAAATTGCCGATCGCGACGGCAATCCCGGCGTGCTCTTGACCACCAAGGCGTTGTTCCACGCCGAGGACGGCGAGGAGACCATGGTGGTCACCGCCTTTGTCGACATCACCGAACGCAAGCGCACCGAGCGCGACCTCCTCGCCGCCAAGGAGCAGGCCGAGCTGGCAAACCGCAGCAAGACCGAGTTCGTCGCCAATATGAGCCACGAGCTGCGCACCCCGCTGAACGCGATAATCGGGTTTTCGCAAGTCATTGCGGGCGAGATGCTGGGGCCGGTCGGCACCGCAAAATATGTCGGCTATGCCCGCGACATTCTGGGGAGCGCCGAGCACCTCTTAGGGCTGATCAACGACATTCTCGATGTGTCGAAGCTTGAAGCCGGCAAGCTCGACCTCGTCGAGGAGGTGATCGATCCGCCGAAGACCGTTGCCGATCTGGTTCAGCTCGCCGAGGCCAAGGCGCGAGCCAACGACATCCGGGTCACCATACGCCGCGAGGGGGTCATCGCGCCGATGCGGGTGGACGCCCGCAAGCTGAAGCAGATCGTGCTCAACCTTCTCGTCAACGCGATCAAGTTCTCTCACCCCGGCGGCAAGGTCGAGATCGTGTTGCGCAATGTGGACGGCGCACTCGCCATCGCCGTCACCGATCATGGCATCGGCATGGATGCCACGGAGGTGAAGCTGGCGATGACCCGCTTCGGTCAGGTCGCCAGCACCTGGACGCGCAAGCACGATGGAACCGGTCTCGGGCTGCCCCTCGCGATCGGGCTGACCGAGTTGCACGGCGGGACGCTGACCATCCACAGCACGAAAGGCGTCGGCACGACCGTGACCGTGAGTTTCCCGCGCGACCGTTCGCAGCCGGTGCCGGTGCCGGTGCCGGAGCCCGAGCCCGAGCCGGTCAGCGGCGCGATCCGCGCTGGCGGGCGGTCATAGGTAACCCTGTTGCCCGGACCGAGCAAAAGCCTCTTTGACTGGATGGCGCGGCGGAGCCCTGACGAGCCGCCTGCGCCAGCTCCGCTGACCGCCCCACCTGTGTTGCCCGCCGGCGCGGCCGCGGAGAGGGTCGGCTGGCGCCTCGTTGCCGCCGCGCTCGGGCTCTCGCTCGCCGGCGTGTCGGCGCCGATCGCGGTCACCGCAATCGCCGCAACAAGCGGGCTCTTGGGGCCGCCCTTGGTCGCGAGCGCGCTCGTCGCATTGCTGGTGCTCGCTCCGACCGGGGTCGGGCTGGCAACCGCGCTGTCCGGGCTGCCCCGCGTCGCCGCCGCCCTCTCGGCCAGGGTCGACAGCGGGGGCGACGGCGAAGCCGAGCAGGCGGTTCTGCGGGTATTGGTCGACGCCCTCATTTTCGGTTATTCGCTGGGACTGGCGGCGGTGACGCCGAACGCGGGCCCGGCGGCGCCGTATTTGGCGGTCGCCGCGTTCGGGCTGATCGCCGCCTGGGCCCTGCTGTTGCACGTCATCCTGTGGCCGGCTGCCCCGCCGTTGCGGCGCTTCGGCGCGATGGCGCTGGATATCGTGCTGTTCTCGGCATTCCTTCATTTCGGTGGTGCTAATGTCGCCGGCTGGTACCCGCTCTACCTGCTGGCGACCCTTTATGCCGGGTTCCGCTTTGGCCTGGGCGCGCTCTTGGGAACCGCCACCGGCAGCATTGTCGGCTTCGCCGCCGTCGTCCTGTCGACCGATGTCTGGCATCAACAGCCGATATTGGCCACGGGGCTGATTTTGGCGCTCGCGGTGCTCCCCGGGTTGATCGCCGGAGCGATCCGCGCGACCGCGTCGGCGCGGGAGGCCGCGGCGGAAGCGGAAGCCGATCGGCGGCGGGTCCTGCGGCTGATTACCGAGAGTTTGCGCGCTCCGCTGGCAGCTTCGCACTCGACCCCGGCCGTCGCGTCGCCGATCAACGATGTTCTCGACTTCGCGGCGCTCGAAGCCGGCACCTTCGCCCCGCCGGTCGAGGCGTTCGACCTGCGCGCCTTGGTCAAGCGCAGCCTGGTGCCGCTCCAGCTGATTGCCGCGGAGAAGGGCGTGGCGCTGCGTTGGCGGGTCGATCCGCATCTGCCATTCCGCCTGCGTGGCCGGGCCCAGGCGTTGGCACGCATTCTCGCCAGCCTCGCCGGCCAGGCGGTCGAGGCCGAAGCGGCGGGGACGGTGCGGATCGCGCTGGCCGCTGCCGCCTGCGATGCACGCCGGCTCCGGCTGCGTCTCGTCGTCGAGAGTGCCGGCGATGACGGGGAGGCAGGCCTGGCTCCCGGCCTGGCTCCCGGCTTGGCCCCCGGGGAGGGCCCGCTCGCCCTGCTTCTGGTCCAGCGCCTGGTCGCGCTGATGGGCGGCGCGTTCGCCATCGAGCCGACACCAGGCCCGCGCACCCGGCTGACGGTCGCGCTGACCCTGGCGATCGAGGCGGGCGCGGCCGAGCCGATCCTCGATCTCGGCAACCGCCTGGTGCTGATCGCAACCGAGGATGGCGAGTTCGCCGGCGAGCTGGCAGAACCGCTTGCGGCGTGGAATGGCGATGTGCGCTGGGTCGGCGACGCCGATCCCGCCCTGGCTGCTCTGTCCCGCCGCGACACGACAGAGCGCCCGGCAATGATCCCGGTCTTGATCCCGGTCTTGATTATCGACGGCCGCCGCAAATTGCTCTGGGCGCTCAGCCTTGCCCACCGCGCGGCGCGGATCGGCGGCGCTGCGCCGTTTGTTCTGCTGGTCGCCGATTCCGGCCAAATCGAGAGCCTTGGCGAGGTCGACGAGGGCGAGCTCGACGGTTTTATCCCGATGCCCTTGAGCGAGCAATTGCTCGCCAACGCGCTCCATGCTTTGCCGCTGGAGCCACTTGGGCCGCTGGCGCCGGATCGGCCGGCAATGCCGGGTCTCGCCGACCTGCCGCGCGCGGCAGCCCAGAAGCGGGGGACGACCGGTGAGCCGCCCGGCGAGCTGGTGGAACAAATCAGCGAGCGGATCACGCCGATCGCGGCCCATCCGAAATTCGTGCCCGAGACGGCGGTGGCGCTCGACAGGCGCGCCATCGACGGATTGCGCGCGCTGGGCGGCGACTCGGGGTTCCTCGGCGAGCTGATCGAGACCTTTCAGGCCGACGCGCGCCAGATCATGGAGCGTCTCGGCCAGGCCGTCGCAGCCGCCGACATTGTGGGGTTCGCCCAGAGCCTCATCGCACTGCGGCGCGCCGCGAGCCCGCTCGGCGGGACGCAGCTCTGCGAGCTGCTGGCCTCCCTGCAGGGTCTCACGGCCAGCGAGCTGCGCCAGCAGGGCGCCATTCACGTGCAGCGGCTCGATGCCGAGATCGACCGGCTCGCCGCCGCGCTGACCGAGTTATTGCCGGCGGCCGAGGCGAGCCGGCCGTAGGCCGCGGCGCCGGTCATTCGGCGCCCAGCACCTCGCGCAGCGCGCTCCAGCGCGCCAGCTTGTCGGCGAAGCCGAGGCTTGCATGCGCCGGGCTGGTCGACGGCAGCGCGAGATAAAGAAGCTCGGGCCGGCGCGCGAAATGGCGATCGTAGAGCAGCCGCGCGCCGCTGCCGTTGAACGCGATCGCGCGGATCCCGGGGTGGGCCAGGAGCAGCGCATCGATCGCATTCGGCGCTTCGCCGCGGATCGTCGCATCCGCGCTGGCCCGGCGCTCGCCGGAAGCGCAGACATCCCACAACGCGATCCGCCGGCTCGCGACAAAGCCCAGTCTGTCGCCGTAGCCGGCCGGCGCCGCGCCGCCGAACAGGCCGCAGACGATCGGCCAGAACAGGTTGCGCGGATGCGCGTAATACTCGACCCGGCGAAGTGATTCCTCGCCCGGCAGCGTCCCGAGCACGAGGACAAGCGAGCGCGCATCGACGACCGGCGGAAAGCTGCGCTTGGGCGCAACGGCGGCGGGCGGGTTCATACTAGAAGCTGAGTTATTGACCGTTGCTTTTCCCCATGGCCGGGCTTGTCCCGGCCATCCACGTCTTCACGTGCTTATGCTGGATGAAGAAAGGCGTGGGTGCCCACGGATCAAGTCCGTGGGCTGAAGGCCCACGGGACAAGCCCGGCCACGGGGAACGTTTAGTCCTGTCCTTGTATTTTTTTGAACTTACTCGGCCGCGGCCCGCGGGGCCTCGACGAATTGCGACAGGTAGCTGCCCCGCTTGCGCAGACCCTCGCGGTACATCGCCTCGAATTCGGCCTCCGGGAAGGAGTGGGTCGACGGCCGCGCCATCAGCGCATCGCACCACGCCTTGAGCCGTGGGAATTTCTCGATCACCCCGAGCTTCTTGATCCGGTCGAGGAAGACATAGCGCTGCAGGAACGGGGCATAGGCGGAGTCGACCAGCGAGTACCGGGCGCCGTTGAAAAAGGGGCCGCTGCCCTGTTTTTCGAGCGCCTTTTCGAGCCGCTCGAACGCCTCGGGGATCTTGGCGACCGCCTTCTGATAGTCGGCTTCGGTCGCGGCATAGGCGCAGCCGGTGACCGACGAGGCAAAGGTCGGCACGTAGTCGGTCCAGGCGCGGTTGACCGCGCGCTCGATCGGATCCTCGGGATGGAGCCGCGGCGCGACCGTCTCGTCGAGATACTCGTTGATCGCGTTCGATTCGAACAGCGTCACCTTGTCGTCGATGGTCAGCACCGGCACCTTCTTGTGCGGCGAGATCGCGAGGAACCAAGGGGGCCGGTTGTCGCTTTCGATATGGCGGAACTCGAACGGGGTGTTCTTCTCGCGCAAGATGATCGCCGAGCGCTGCACCCAGGGGCAGGTCTTGAAGCTGACCAGCCTGTAATGAGCCATGATTGCCTCCCTTCGGGGTGTTGGATGGCCGCAGGATGGCACGCCCGGCAGGCCCGCGGCAACCAGCCTGGTTAAAACCATTGCCGCAGCTCGATGCGGTAGCCGTTGGGATCGCAGATCTCGGCCCGGGCATAGGTCGGGCGGACGACCGGCCCCCAGACGATGGCGACGCCCTTGCTCTTCAGGTAGTCCGCGGTTTTCTGCATGTCGTCGACTTCGAGCGCGATCATGCGATAGCCGAGATGCTCGGTTTGCGGCGCCGGATCGACGGCAACGCCTTCATACGAGATCAGCTCGACGACGGTTCCGCCGAGATCGAGATAGACCAGGTTCAGGGCCGTTCCCGACCCCGCGCGCTCGATCCGGTCTCGGGCTTTCACGGTGAAGCCGAGCACCTCGGTATAGAAGGCTGCCGTCCGCTCCGGCTGATCGGTGACGATTTCGACGTGATCGATCCGTTTGAACATGTTGGCCCTCCCGATCTTGCTGGCTGCCGAAGCTTGGCCTTCTGAGCTACGATCGGTCCAGCGTTTCCGCACGCCTGTCTGAGAGGCCGATTTATGCCAGGTCCACTCCACGGTTATCGCATCGTCGATCTGACCTCGAATGTCGCAGGCCCGCTCGCGACGATGATTCTCGGCGACCAGGGCGCCGACGTGATCAAGGTCGAGGCGCCGGACGGCGGCGACCACACCCGCGCTGGTGCCAACCGGCGCGGCGGGTTTGCCGCCTCGTTCCTCAACAACAACCGCAACAAGCGCTCGATCATCCTCAATCTGAAGGACCCGGGCGGGTTGCGGGCGCTGCTGCATCTGGCGGCCACGGCGGACGCTTTTGTGCAGAATTTCCGCCCCGGGGTTGCCGACCGGCTCGGCGTCGGCGAAGCTGCGATCCGCGCCGTCGCGCCCCGCATCGTCTATGTCTCGATCAGCGGCTTTGGCGAAACGGGGCCCTATGCGCAAAAGCCGGTCTACGACCCGCTGATCCAGGGCTTTTCCGGTCTGGCCACGGTGCAGGCCGGGTCGGACGAAGCGCGCCCGCGCATGCTGCGCACGATTCTGCCCGACAAGCTGACCGCGATCACCGCCTCGCAGGCGATCACCGCGGCGCTCCTGGCCCGCGAGCGCACCGGCGAGGGCCAGCATGTCCAGCTCTCGATGCTGGAGGCGGTGATCGCATTCCTGTGGCCCTCGGACATGGCGGGCCAAACCTTTGTCGGCGACGAGCCGGCACGGCAGGAGGCGGCCAGCT
>JBGPTQ010000039.1:0-9084 GCA_041490725.1 Allostellaceae bacterium
TCGCCGATTTCCCACGACGAGCGCGACAGCGGCGTGCGGATCCCGACCGGGGTCGAGCCGAACACGATCAATCCGCCGTTCTGCAGGATCAACGAGAGGCCGAGCGTCACGATGATCTGCCCATAGGCCCCGGCCCCTTCGGTCTGCGCGGCGCCGGCGCCGGTGACCCGCGCAACGATATATCGGTGCGTCACCCAGCCCAGCCCGAACACGACCGGTCCGGCCATAAACGCGGCGACGACCGGCCCGGCATTGGGGCCGAGAAAATTCAGCACGCCGAACCCGGTCGTCAGGTAGAAGGCGACGTACATGCCGAGCATCAGGAAGTCGCCCTGGGCGAAATTGATGACGCGCATCGCGCCAAAGATGATCCCGAGCCCGATGCACATCAGCGCATAGGCGCTGCCCACGAGAATGCCGGCGGCGAGGGCCTGCAGGAAATCGACCAACGAAAACGGCATCGTCCGAGATTGGCCGCTACAGCTGTCGCGGTGGGGTTGCAACACGGAGCGCGCTCGCCGCTCCGCCGATCTCGGTGTCGTTCCGCCTGGTGCTCATCGGGTGCTCCTCCACCGCGGACGATAGGCGGAGCGCGCGGGCGATGTCATGGATTTTCGGTAATGTCTCATGTGTGGACGGCCCCTTGGCTAGCAGTACAGCTGCCTGACGGCCACCATCCTGCATATCCTCGGCGGACGCAGCAAAGATGCCTTCGGCCAAACCGACGGGTGGCCGCAATGCAATAGTCCTCGTAACGGCCGCTTCTGACTGTGGCTCGGCAAGCAGGGATTAGGGGCGCACCGCCGGGGTCTCGATGGATAGATCGCGGGCGCGCCAGGCGAGATAGAGTTCGAGATCGACGATCTCCGGCGCGTCATTGGGATAGGGCTCGGCGCGCATCCCAACGAGGCAATTGCGCAGCCGCCGCCGCAGCGAGCCAAGGCTCTGCCATTCCAGGCGATAGAGCGGGTAACCGGTGGGATGGGCCTGCGGTATCGCGGCGCCGCCCAGTTTTCGCCCCCAATTGTCGTCGTGGCATTGCCCGCAGGACAGGTTCAGCTGGCCTTGCCGGCGCTCGAAAATCTCTCTGCCGGCATCGGCGAATCGGCGGGTTTGCCGATCATCGGCGAGAGCGATCGGTTGTCCTTTGGCTTGGTGCGCAACATAGGCGGTCAGCGCCAGCAGCTCCGTGCTTTCGAACGGCAGCGGCGCGGTCTGCTGGCGATCGGTCCGGCAGAGATTGACGCGCTGCTCCAGATCGAGCGGCCGGCCGAGCGCGGCATCGAAGGCCGGATAGCGCGCGGCGACGCCGTTCATGCTGTGTTGCGCATCGCCGTGGCAGCTGGCGCAGGATTTGCCGGCCGGGCCTTCGCCGCGGTTCCACAGGGCCTCGCCGTCAAGCACCGCCAGCATGCCGGGGTTGGCGGCGTCGTCATCCTGCATCGCCCGGGTCTCGCGCCCCATAAACTCGGAGCCCGAGCGGCGCTCCGCCGTCGGGATGTCGGCGGCGAAGGCGGCGAGCGGCGCGAGAACGGCGAGGGTGGCGACAAGCCCGCCCAGCGTTCCCGAGAGCGCGCTCATTCGACCGTGAGCGCGGCCGTTTCGGTTGTCGAAAACCCGTTATCGCCGCTCCAGTGGAAGGCGAGCGCGCCGCTCTCGGTCGCGGTGGTGAAAAACGCGATGAACGGATTGGCCGCGATCGCCGGCGACAGCTCGGCGCGGAAGATCTCCTCGCCGTTATAGGTGCAGGTGAACAGGGTGATGATGTCGCGCGGGATCGGCGTCCCATTGGTTCCGACCCGATAACCGCTCTCCATCGGATGCGAGATCAGGGTCTTGATCTCGATGACCTCGCCGCGCTTCGCCCGGGCTGGGACGTTGATCAGCGCGCGCGCCATCACAGGATATCCTCGACGCAGGCCGCGATCGTGACGACGATGTCGGCGGACTCGCTCCAGAACGAGCCGTCGCTCATTTCGGCTAATGCCACGATTTGCTGAGAATCGGCCAGCTTGATGCGGGTCGATACGCTCGCCCGCCCGGCGCGAGGCCCGAGGGTCATCGAAATGACCTGCGGCTGCGGGTTCTTCTCGTTGATGATGTGAATGGCCTTGACGTGATCCGCCTCGGTCATCGGGCTGTCGACCGAAACGGTCAGCGGGACGGCGTTGCCGTTCTCGACGAGCGGCGGCACGTCGAGCATCACCTTGCCATGCTGTAGCGCAGCCTCGCCGACAATCTTGCGGATCGCCTGCTGCATCGCCTGCGGCGTGGCGCGGGTCGCCCTGAGCGGCAGGGCGGACGACATCCCCACCACGGCGGCAAAGCCGGCCGTGCGGATCAGGAAACAGCGTCGGTTCGCTGCCGAAAAGAAAGGATCAGCCATTCGGATACGCTGTCATTGCGAGCGAAGCGAAGCAATCTCGATGGCGAGAGCGCAATCGGATCGGGATTGCTTCGTCGCGGAGCCTGTCCTCGGGCGGCGCGGAGCGCCGACCCGTGGGCTCCTCGCAATGACACCTCCTTGTTCGGTTTCCTATTCCGTCAACGTCGCGAGGAAGGCAACGACATCCTCGACCTCTTTGGCGCTGAGGATCTGGTTTGCCGGCATGGGACGGCGCGACCCGGGTCAAATCCTGCGTACGGTAATAGGGGCGGCATGATCGTGTTCGGGTTGAGGTTCGGCGTCCTAGGTAATTTCCGAGGCTAACAGAGATCACTTGCTCGCTCCATATTACTAATCGACGAATAGTCAGGTGAAATCACTCACATAACCAGGCACGAGCGTTTACTCGGCCAAGGCGTAGCACTTCTTCCTCGCCCCGCGTTAGCAGATGTCGAGGAGCTGTGATGTCCCAGACTTTGCGACCGTGATTGGAATTTATCGGCCTGCTCGATGCGGGATAGGCAGGCTACCCTATTGGAGGACCGGCGCATGAATTTACGCCTTACGACCATGACAGCAGTTGTCGCGCTGATGTTGTTCACGCCGATCGTGGGCTACGCACAAGACATCCCGGGCCCGGCTCAAGACACCCCGGCCACGCCTCCAGGCACGGCTCAAGACATCCCGCCCGCGCCTCCAGGCACAGTCGCGCCATCGGCTGTCGACACGAAATCCAATACCTATACCCAGCAGAAACTGGATCAGATGCTGGCGCCGATCGCGCTCTACCCCGATCAGCTGGTGTCGCAGATTCTGATGGCGTCGACCTTTCCGCTGCAGATCGTCGAGGCGGCGCGCTGGCTCGATAATCCGAGTAACGCCGCGCTCAAGGGCGACGCGCTCGTCACCGCCCTGCAACCGATGAATTGGGATCCGAGCGTCAAGTCGATCACGGCGTTCCCCGCCATAGTCACAATGCTCGACAAAAATCTCGATTGGACAAATTCGCTGGGCGTCGCCTTTACCCATCAACAGACCGATGTCATGGCGCAAATCCAGTTCCTGCGCCACCAGGCACAGAACGCAGGAAACCTGGCATCGAACGACAAGATCGTGTGTCGAGACGAGGGATCTAACATCGTAATTGCGCCGGCCAATCCGAAGGTCATTTATGCGCCCTATTACAACCCGGCCGTGGTCTATGGTACGTGGCTGTGGGCGGAGTATCCCCCGGTCTACTTCTGGCCCGGTTATTTCGGACTCGGCCCACTTGCGGCCGGGGTCGGCTGGGCGTGGGGTCCGGCATGGCCGATCGTGCCGGCCTTTTGGGGCTGGTATGGCGTCAATTGGGCAAGCGGCGGCATTTTCATCAACGGCGGCGGCTATAGCCAGATTGCCTACGGAAACGCTGCTTGGGGCGGCGGCGACTGGCAACATTCGGGCGGCGCCGTCGGTCATGGCGGCTCGGGGAGCGCCGGCGGCGTCACTCATGCGAGCGGCGTCACCCGCACAAGCGGCGGCGGTCATTCCGGCGGCAGTCACGCGCGCGGCGGCGGTCACGCGAGCGGCGGCGGTCACGCGAGCGGTGGCGGTCACGCGAGCGGTGGCGGTCATTCCGGCGGCGGCGGCGGCGGTCATTCCGGCGGCGGCGGCGGCGGTCATTCCGGCGGCGGCGGCGGCCATCACGACTGACAGCACTGATGAAGTCGTTCTCAAACTCGAGGGCGGGGTCATCCCACCGAGATGTCGCGTCCGCGCGGTCGCCGGTCTATTCGGTCAACGTCGCGAGGAAGGCAACGACATCCTCGACCTGCTCGGCGCTGAGAATCGGCTTGCCGGCATAGGACGGCGCGACCCGGGTCAAATCCTGCGTGCGGTAATAGGGCGGCATGATCGTCTTGGGGTTGACCCGGCTCGCATCGACGACGCGCAGCCGCAGCTGGCCGATGGCAAGCCGGGAGGCCACACCGGCGAGGTTCGGCGCCAGCGTGCCTTGCAATCTGTCCTCGGGAAAGGGGCCCGAATGGCACAACAGGCAGAGCCCGAGCTGCCGGTTGCCGACGATCGCGCGGCCCCGAGCCGGATCGCCCACAGTGCCGGTCAGCGGCGCCGGAATCGCGTCGCCGATGATCTGGTACGGCACCAGCCCCGTTTCGGCGGTGGCAGTACCGCTCGCCAGAAGCAATGCGGCAAACCCGGCGAGGGCGTTCCTGCTGAACCATTCAGCCGAAAGCTTCCGCGGTGATCGTCCGGAACCAGCCATCCGCGATCCTTGCCTCCGCCGCCCGCGTCGCTGCCGGCGCATCGAGCGGGCTGACGCCCCCGGCGCCCGCGACCTCGACGAGCTGGCCGTTCGCCGGCTGGTACACCGCGGCGACCGAGATGCCGTAATCCGGCGCCACCAGGCTGTAGCAGGCATTGATCAGCTTCGGCATTGCCGGCGTGCTGCCGGCGAGCAGCGCCACCAGCGCGGCGGCGCAAACCTTTGCCTCGGCATTGGCCGCGAAGGCTGATTTCGGCATCGCGCCAGCGATTGCCGCATCGCCGATGACATGAATGTTCGCCTGCAGGGCCGATTCGAACGTCACCGGGTTGATCGGGCACCAGCCGGAGCGGTCGGCGACACCGGCCAGCTCGGCGATATGGCCGGCCTTCTGCGGCGGGATCACGTTGGCGATTGCGGGTTTGTATGTCTGAAAGTCGGTGGCAAGCGTCAGCGCCGTCGGATCGACCGCGGTGACCTTGCCGCCGGACGACAACGACACCCACTCGATGAGGCCGGGGTAAAGCTCCGTCCACGCGTTCTGAAACAGCTTCTGCTTGGAGAAAGCATCCTTGGCATCGAGCAGGATCAGCTTCGAGCGCGGCTTTTTCGCTTTCAGGTAATGGGCGATCAGGCTGGCGCGCTCGTAAGGCCCGGGCGGACAGCGATAGGGATTGGCCGGCGCCGAGATCACGACGAGCCCGCCATCCTCCATCGCTTCGAGCTGGCGCCCAAGGAGGGTGGTCTGCGCCCCCGCCTTCCAGGCATGCGGCATCTTCTCGGCGGCGGCTTCGCCATAGCCGGGCAAACCGTCCCAGCGGATATCGATGCCCGGCGCCACGACCAGCCGGTCGTAGGAGAGGCGGGTGCCGTCCGCCAAGGTCACCCCGCGCGCCTGGGGATCGACGCCGGTCGCCGCCAGCAGGACCAGCGCGATGCCACTGGCTTCGAGTTCGTCGTAGCTGAATTCCTGATCGCGCAGATCGCGCAGCCCGGCGATGACCTCGTTGCTGAACGGGCAGGCCGTGAAACGCGCGCTCTGCTCGACGAGGGTGACGGCGAGGCGCGGATCGAGGCGCTTCAGCGCGCGGGCGCAGGTGGCGCCGGCAAAGCCGCCGCCGATCACGACGACCCGGCCGGCAGAACCCTGCGCCAGCGCCGGGCGAAACGGCAGCGGCGCGCAGGCGGCGAGCGCCGCCCGCTTTAGGAAATCGCGTCGCGTGCTTCGGCCGCCCATCTGTGCCGCAGCCTCAGTCTTGCTGCGCGGCGTACCACGCCGCGATGGCCGCGATCTCCGCTTCCGAGAAGCCTTTGGCGATACGGTCCATCACCGTCGCCGGAATTTGCCCGGCGCGGAAGGCTTGCAGCGCGGTGACGATCTCCGCCGCGGAGCGGCCGACAAGGCGCGCCACCGGCGTCTGAACCGCGGCGCTTGTCGGGTGACAGCCGGAGCAGGAACTCGCCCCCGGCGGAAACTCGGCCGCAGCCGCGCTCGCCGGGCCGGCGAGCGACAGGAGCACGGCCAATCCTACGATCGCGTGCCGGAGCACGGTTCCCGCCTTTATCCGCCGCGGAGCGCCACCCGACCGGTCAGGTGGACCTCAGATCATGGTGCATCAGCGGCAGCGAGCGGATGCGCTTGCCGGTCGCCGCGAAGATCGCGTTGAGCACCGCCGGGGCCGCGACGCAGATCGTCGGCTCGCCGACGCCGCCCCAGAAATCGCCGGACGGCATGATGACGACCTCGACCTTGGGCATCTCGTCGATGCGCATCACGTTGTAGGTGTCGAAATTGGTCTGCTCGACGGCGCCGCCGCTGATCGTGATTTCGCCGTACAGGGCCGCCGACAGGCCATAGACGAACGAGCCGGCGACCTGGCGTTCGATCTGGGCCGGGTTGACCGCGTGGCCGGGGTTGGTCGCGGCGACGATGCGGTGGATTTTGAGCCGGCCTTCCTTGCTGACCGACACCTCGGCGCAGGCGGCGATATAGCTGCCAAAGCCCATGAACTGGGCGAGCCCGTGATAAACCCCGGGCGCGGCCTTGCCGTAGCCCGCCCGTTTGGCGGCGGCGTCGAGCACCGCCAAATGCTTCGGCTTCAGCATCTTGCGGCGGAACTCGAGCGGGTCCTGCCCGGCGGCATGGGCAAGCTCGTCGATAAAGCATTCGCTGTAGATCGCGTTGTGGTTGATGTTGACGCCGCGCCAGAAACCCGGCCGGATGTGCGGGTTGCGCATCGCGTGGTCGATCAGCACGTTCGGGATGTCGTAGCCGAACGCGGCTTCGGGTCCGCCCGGATTGAGGCCCTGGAACACGAGAGGGTCCATGCCGTCCTTCAGGTTCTGCGGGAAGACGAAGGCGAAGATCGATTGCCCGGAGATGCGCATCTGCAAGCCGACGAGCTTGCCGGCAGCGTCGAGCCCGCCGCGCAATTTGCATTGCGTCACCGGGTGATAATAGCCATGCGTCGTGTCCTCTTCGCGCGTCCATAGGAGCTTGACCGGCGTGCCCGGCATCTGCATCGCGATCTGCACCGCCTGGCGCGCAAAGTCGGTGAAGGCGCCGCGCCGACCGAACCCGCCGCCAAGCAGCACCTTGTAGACGTCGCATTTGGCGACCGGCAGACCCGAGGTCTCGGCAATCGCGGCGAGCACACCTTCGGCGCTCTGAGTCGGACACCAGACCTCGCATTTTTCCGGCGTGTAGAGCGCGGTGGTGTTCATCGGCTCCATCGGCGAGTGGCTCTGGTAGGGGTAGCTGTAGACCGCCTCCACCACTTTCGCCGCGCCGGCGAGCGCCGCCTTGGCATCGCCCGCCTTGTTGCCGACAAAAGTCTGCTCGGCGTCGAGACCCTCTTTCAGCATGGCGGCGATCGTAGCGCTGCTGACCTTGGCGTTGGGGCCCTCATCCCAGACGATCGGCAGGGCGGCGAGCGCGCTCTTGGCGTTCCAGAAATTGTCGGCGACGACGGCGACGCCGGTGTCGCCGACCGGCACGACCTTCTTGACGCCGCGCATGCCCTCGACCTTGGCGGCATCGAAGCTCTTTACCTTGCCACCGGGGACCGGACAGTCGCGGATCGTGGCGGTCAGCATGCCCGGGAATTTGAGGTCGATCCCGTAGATCTGCTTGCCGTTGACCTTGTCGGCGGTATCGAGCCGCTTCAGCGGCTTGCCGGCGATTTTCCAGTCCTTCGGGTTCTTGAGGGTGATCTCTTTCGGCGGCTCGAGCTTGGCGGCCGCCTCGGCAACCTTGCCGTAGGTCGTCGTGCGCCCCGAGGGTTTGTGGGTGACCACGCTGTTGGCGGCACTGCACTCCGCCGGCGGCACGCCCCAGCCGGCCGCCGCGGCGCGGATCAGCATGTCGCGCGCCGCCGCGCCGCCCTGACGGACATATTCGTTCGACTCGCGGATGCCGCGGCTGCCGCCGGTCGAGAAATTCCCCCAGACGCGCTTGCGTGCCACGTTTTGACCGGGGGTCGGATATTCGGTCGTGACCTTCGACCAGTCGCATTCCAGCTCCTCGGCGACGAGCTGTGCGAGCCCGGTCAAGGTGCCCTGCCCCATTTCCGATCGCGCAATGCGGATCACGACCGTGTCGTCCGGGCGAATGACGACCCAGGCGTTGACCTCGGGCACGCTGTCGGCGGCGTGCGCGCCAGCGAGGCCGAACGGGATCCGGAAGCCGAGCGACATACCCCCGCCGATCGCGGCGGCGCTGGCGAGAAACGAGCGGCGGTTGACTTCTGGTGATGCGGTCATGGCATGCCCCCGTTACGCTTTGGCGGCGGCGTGGATCGCCTCGCGCACCTGCTGATAGGTGCCGCAGCGGCAGATGTTGGTGATGGCGCTGTCGATGTCGGTGTCGCTCGGCTTTGGTTTGTCCTTGAGGAGGGCGGCGACCGCCATGATCATCCCGCTCTGGCAGTAGCCGCATTGCGGCACGTCGTTGTCGATCCAGGCCTGCTGCACCTTGTGCAAGGTGCCGTTGGCGGCGAGGCCCTCGATCGTCGTGACCTTCTTGGCGCCGACCGCGCTGATCGGGAGCGAGCAGGAGCGTGTCGCCACCCCATCGATGTGGACGGTACACGCCCCGCATTGGGCGATGCCGCAGCCGTATTTCGTGCCGGTCAGGCCGATCGCGTCGCGCAACACCCAAAGAAGCGGCGTGCGCGGATCGACATCCGCCTGGTAGTTCTTGCCGTTGACGTCGAGAGACACCATCGCCGTCCTCCCTCCCCGGCCGATGGCCACTGCAGCCCTCGGCGCAGCCTATCCGTTCCGCCCCCGGTTCAACCCGGGTTTTGAAGTTTAAACCCTAGAGCAAGGCTCGCTCAATTTGAAGCGCCCGCGTGACGCGTCGCCGCCGAACCCGGGAGGCCTCAATCGACGGTTGGGTCATCGATCGTTCTTCCGCTGCATCTGCAAGGAATCA
>JBGPTQ010000040.1:0-9064 GCA_041490725.1 Allostellaceae bacterium
AGTGCCCAAATGGCTATAACGACCTGCAAAGAACGGTGGATAGGAGTGACGGCCTCGTGTTGCGGATGACGGTTAGGTGCTTATAGGGCAGTCTTTTGGAATCAACATCTTGGGGTCGTATGCGTCAACCGGATAAGCACGAGCCGATCTATAGACGGAAAGTGGGTACTGACTATAAAACGACCATCAACACGTTTATAGACGACAGGATGATCCGAGAAACGCCATCTCTTTGGCGAGACCTCTCGCAACTGCTCAACATCCTGCAGCGCAATTTGCTTGGGGAGCAAGAACACATGAGCCTCGCGAAACCGATTACGAACGTTGAGATCCGGAATGCCGCCGACAAAACCAAGCCGACGCTGTCCATGATGTTCCTGTTTTGTACTCCTGCCGAATCGCTGTTGTAATGAGTGGGCGGCTGGGGATGGCTGTCAATCAACGATCACTGTCGCAACCGAGATATCCCCGGTATCCTCGTTCTTCACACCGTCGCTGACGAATGGTTTCCGGACCGGGCTTAGGGAGGGGAATGACAGATGAGCGAAATCAAAGCCCTGGTCCATGACGTGTTCGGCACTGTCGTCGACTGGCGCTCGGCGGTGACAGCCGACGGGCAGGCGTTGGGCGCGCGCAAGGGGATTAGCGCCGATTGGGAGCGCTTTGCCGACGAATGGCGCGCCGCCTACGCTCCGTCGATGAACCGGGTGCGCACCGGCGAATTGCCGTGGACCAATCTCGATGCGCTGCACCGCATGGCGCTCGACAGTCTGCTCGAGAAATTCGGCATCACCGGGCTCGACGAGAAAGACAAGATTTGGTTCAACCTGACCTGGCACCGGCTGAAGCCGTGGCCCGATTCGGTGCCGGGCCTGACGCGCCTCAAAAAGAAATACATCATCGCCACCTTGTCGAACGGCACGGTGCGGCTGTTGACCGATATGGCGAAGCACTGCGGGCTGCCGTGGGACACGGTGCTCGGCTCGGACCTCGTCCGCCACTACAAGCCCGACGCCGAGATGTACCAGTCGGCGATCGAGTTCCTCGGCTCGGGCGACGCGAGCGCGGTGATGATGGTGGCGGCGCATAACAACGACCTCGTGCGCGCCGCCTCGCACGGCATGAAGACCGCCTATATCGGCCGCCCCTACGAGCACGGGACCAAGCAGGCGCGCGACTTCAAGGCCGAGCACGATTTCACCTATGTTGCCACCAGCTTCGAGGATCTGGCCGATAAGCTGGGAACCTGATCCCAACCTGTCATTGCGAGCGCAGCGAAGCAATTTCGTGCCAGATGTGCTCGTCCGATCGGGATTGCTTCGTCGGCCGGTGGCCTCCTCGCAATGACAACCCTTAAGGAACCCGACGAATCGCGGTCCGCTTCGCCAGGGGTCGAACCAGCCATGGCGCTTGAGCAATACCAGCGCAAACGCGACTTCCGCAGGACGCCGGAGCCTGCCGGCACCGCGCGGCGCCGCAAGAAGGGGCAAGCGGCCCCGCTCGCCTTCGTCGTGCAGAAGCACAGGGCGCGCCGGCTGCATTATGATTTTCGCCTCGAACTCGGCGGCGTTCTGAAGAGCTGGGCGGTCCCGCGGGGCCCGAGCCTCGACCCCGGCGAGAAGCGGCTTGCCGTCCATGTCGAGGACCATCCGATCGAGTATGGCGGGTTCGAGGGCGTCATCCCGAAAGGCCAGTATGGCGGCGGCACGGTGCTCTTGTGGGACCGCGGCACCTGGATCCCGCAGGACCCCGATCCCGACACCGCCTACCAGAAGGGCATGCTCAAATTCCGCCTCGACGGTGCTAAATTGCACGGGAATTGGGCGCTCGTGCGCATAGACGGCAGAGCCGCGCGCGCCAAAGCAGCCGCCAAGGGAGCTGACGCCCACGAGAACTGGCTCTTGATCAAGGAGCGCGACGCATTGGCGGTGCCCGATAGCGGCGCCGCGCTTGTCGAGGACCAACCGCTCAGCGTCGCGACCGGGCGCTCGATGGACGCGATCGCCACCGATCGCGACCGGGTCTGGGACTCGCAGGGCGCTGGCGAGATCGCCGGCGACCCGCCCGCCACAGCGAAAAAGTCCCCGGCGGCCCGCCCGCCCGGCGCGCGCAAGCGGGCGATGCCCGATAGGCTCGCCCCACAGCTTGCCACCCAGGCGGACAAGGCGCCCGACGGGCCGCAATGGCTCCACGAGATCAAATACGACGGCTACCGGCTGCTGGCCCGGATCGAGTGCGGCGAGGTCGGGCTGATGACCCGCAACGGGCTCGACTGGACGCTGAAATTCCCGGCGCTGGCGCGCGCCCTCGCCGCGCTCCCGGTCGCCAGCGCGCTGATCGATGGCGAGCTGGTCGCGCTCGCCGCCGACGGCACCACGAGCTTTGGCGAATTGCAGGACCGAATCGCGTGCGGCGACACGTCGGGGCTCGTCTTCTTCGCCTTCGACCTGCTCTACCGCGACGGCTACGATCTGACGGGCGCCGCGCTCGAGGACCGCAAGGCGGCACTCGCCCATATCGTGCGGCCCGAGGCGGGCGGCATGGTCCGCTACAGCGACCATCAAGAGGGGCGGGGGCCCGATTTCTTCCGCCATGCCTGCCGCTATGGCCTCGAAGGCACGATCGCCAAGCGCGGCGACCGGCCCTACCGGCCTGGGCGTGGCGCCGATTGGCGCAAGATCAAATGCCACAAAAGCGACGAGTTCGTAGTGATCGGCTTCACCGAGCCGAGTGGTATGCGGCGCGGCTTCGGCGCGCTGATCCTCGGCTATTACGACCGAGAGGGCCGGCTGCGCTATGCCGGGCGCGTCGGGACCGGGTTCAGTGACGCGCAACTGGGCGACCTGCGCCCGAGGCTCGATGCGCTGGCATGCCCCGAGCCGCCCGCCGCCCTCCCCAAAGGCGTGTCGGCAAAAGGCGTGCATTGGGCCGCGCCGCGCCTTGTCGCCGCGGTGCGATATGCCGGCTGGACCGCCGACGCGATGCTGCGCCATCCCGTCTTCCAGGGCCTGCGCGAGGACAAGAGCGCCAAGGAGGGGGTGTACGACCCGCCGGCAGTCGCGAAAAGCCCTCACCCTCCCGCCGCTAACGCGGCGGGCCCCTCCCTCTCCCGCACCGCGCGAGAGGGTGCCCGAGGGCAGAGCCCGGGGGCGGGTGAGGGTATCACCCGCAAGCCTGCCCCGGTGCAGGCCGGGGGCAGCATCAGCTTCGAGGGGGTGCGGCTCACCAACCCCAATCGCGTGCTCTACCCCGATTGCGGCATCACCAAGCTCGCCCTCGCGCAGTATTACGCCGCCATCAAGGACTGGGCCCTGCCGCACCTCGCCAACCGCCCGCTGAGCCTGGTGCGCTGCCCGGAGGGGTACGACAAGGAGTGCTTCTACCAGAAGCATATCAGCAGCGGCGTGCCGGACGTGGTCGGCCGCGTCGAGATCACCGATAAATCCGTGACCCGGACCTACCTCGTCATCGAGAATCTCGCCGGGCTCGTCGCGGTGGTGCAGATGGGGGTGCTGGAGATCCACCCCTGGGGCTCGACCGTCGCCCGGCTCGAAACCCCCGACCGGATCACCTTCGACTTCGACCCCGATGTCGGGCTGCCGTGGGAGCAGGTGACCACGGCGGCGCTCGAGATGCGCAAGGCGCTCGCCGGCATCGGCCTAGAGAGCTTTGCCAAGACGACCGGCGGCAAGGGCCTGCATGTCGTCGTGCCGGTCACGCCGAAGCTCGGCTGGGACCAGGTCAAGGCGTTCGCCCGCTGGGTGGCCGAGCGGTTTGTCGCTGCCTACCCCGGCCGCTATACCGCGAACATGGCAAAGCGCGCGCGTCAGGGCCGCATCTTCATCGATTACCTGCGCAACGCCCGCGGCGCGACCGCGATCGGCGCCTATTCGGCGCGGGCGCGCGAGGGCGCAACGGTGGCGACGCCGCTATTCTGGGAAGAGGTCGAAAACGGCGTCAAGCCCGACACCTTTACCGTCCTGACCGTGCCCGACCGCCTCGCCCGCCTCAAATCCGACCCGTGGGCCGAATTGCCCAAGCTGCGCCAGTCGATCGGCGCCCGCATCCGCCGCGAGGTCGGGATTTAGAATGGATTTCGACCAGGTTGATCCGCCGGTGCCGGCCCCTCACCCCAACCCTCTCCCCGCGGCCCCAGTCTTGATGCCATTGGGAGAGGGAGGGACCCGCGCGAAGCGTGGGAGGGTGAGGGCCCGCACAGCGTAAGCCGACATGACCGGAAATTGCTCTGAGCGGGTCAATCAGCTCTTTTGCCGATAGCTCATCAGCCCGCCCGATGATTTCGGCAGGTGCGCCCGCAAGGCCTCTTCGCGCGGCTCGGTGCCCCAGCCCGGCCGGTCCGGCACTGCGAAATAGCCGTCGACGAACTCGGGCGCATGGGTGAACAGCTCGCCGTCCCAGGGCAGCCGGTCGACATCGATCTCCATGATCCGCAAATTGGGAACCGCAGCCGCGAAATGCACATTCATGAACGAGGCGAGGTGGCCGTAGAAATTATGCGGCGCGATGTTGACTTCGTGCGCCTCGGCGGCGTTGGCGATCTTCATCGATTGCCACACCCCGTTCCACACCGCGTCGACGATCGCGACATCCATCGCCTGGGCGCGGAAATAGGGCATGAATTCGCGCAATCCCAAGAGGGTTTCACACGAGCTGATCGGGTGCGGGCTTTGCCGCCGGATGTAGCCGAGCGCTTCCGGGTTGTAGCTGTCGATCTCAACCCAGAACATCTCGATATCGGCGATCGACCGGAGGATCTTCAGATAGCCCTCGGTCTTGGCGTTGAAGTTGAGGTCGAGCAGCAAATCCATGTCGGGCCCGGCGCCGTCGCGGATCGCTTCGAGATGGCTGCGCAGGTTGCGCAGCACCCGTTTCTCGACGTTGAGCTCGGGCAGGAACGGCACGCCGAACCCCGGACGCCAGCCGCGCGGCGCCCCCTCGTCATGCAGGAAAATGTTGGTCTTGAGCGCGCTGAAGCCGCGCTCCTTCGCCTCGGCGCCGATCTTCTTGACGCCGTCGAGGTCGGTGATCGCCGGCGGGAAGAAGCTCGGGTGGTTGATCCGCCAGGTCGCGCAATGCGACCAGTAGACCCTGACCCGGTCGCGGATCTTGCCGCCGAGCAGCACATGGCACGGCACACCCAGCGCCTTGGCCTTGGCGTCCAACAGCGCATTCTCGATTGCGCCGAGCCCCTCGGCGACGACCCCGCCCGCGGCCGGACGGATCAGACAATAGAGTTCGGCGTAAATCCGTTCGTGGTCGAAGACCGGCTGGCCAATGATGCGGGGCGCGAGCCGCTCGATGACCGCGGTGATGCCGGGCGAGCCGAAACCCTCGTCGAACTCGCTCCAGCCGACGATCCCGTCATCGGTCGACAGCTTGAGAAAATAATAATTGCGCCAGCCGGCATCGCAGCGCAGCACCTCGAGCCCGGTGATCTTCATTGCCGTTGCTCCTGATCAGAGTGAAACCCTTCGCCGCATGCTCGTCAAGCCTATGCGATGAGCGGATCGGCCTGCGTTTGCGTATCCTTGGTATGTCTGTGGTAAAGCGTTCTTTGCAATCCGCCGCCCATTTGGCAGCCTTCGGCGGTGCCGCGGCCTTGCCGCTTATGGACAAGAGATGTGTTTGCAGGTGAAGCAGCGGGAATGGCCGAGCAGAAGATTTGCGATCCGATCTCCCGATCGAGAAGTACAGCGGCCTTGCAAACTCTCCCGTCACACCGGCGAAGGCCGGTATCCAGGGCGCGGGTGGATCCCGGCCTCCGCCGGGAAGACAGATGGGACGGACCCGGTGATCGGTAAAATTCCTGAATTGGGATACTGATGCCGCTCCAGCTCGCCTGGCGAATACTGGCTGACCAGAAGGGGCGCAGCGCGCTCGCCACCGGCGGCGTCTTCGTCGCGATCCTGCTGATTTTTGTCGA
This sequence comes from Allostellaceae bacterium, assembly GCA_041490725.1. Classification (GTDB taxonomy): domain Bacteria; phylum Pseudomonadota; class Alphaproteobacteria; order ATCC43930; family CGMCC-115725; genus DATARH01. The sequence continues at coordinate 5,945 of JBGPTQ010000040.1, forward strand.
GCTCGGCTTTTTCGTAGCGGTGCCGCAAGGCGGCATGCTGATCTATGACCATCTCCGCTTCGATCTCTTGGTGTCTTCGAGCAAATACGTTTTCCAGTCGCAATCCTGGCAGTTTCCGCGCGCCCGGCTGGAGGCGGCGATGACGGTCCCCGAGGTGGCGCAGGCGAGCCCCATCTATCTCGGCGGTGGCAAGTGGCAGGATGTCAGCGGTGGCCTGAAGCTCGACATCGCGGTGATCGGCCTTGACCCGCGGGCCGGGATCTTTGCGGTGCCCGACATCGAGCGCCAGGGCGCGCTGCTCGAGCCCTCCGACACCGTGCTGGTCGACAGCACGACCCGGCCGCTCTTTGGCTCGTTGGCGGCCGGCCGAGTCGTCAACATCGCCGGGCGACGGACGACAATCGGTGGACAATACAAGCTCGGCACCGGATTTCTCGGGCTGGGCGTCGCGCTCGCCAGCGAGGCCAATTTTTTCCGGATGTTCCCGGGCCGCCCACCGGATGCGGTCAATCTCGGCCTTGTCATGCTCAGGCCCGGCGCCGACCCGGACCGCGCCGCGCAGGCCTTGCGCGCGGTTCTGCCGGCGGACACGCGGGTCTTCACGCGATCCGAGCTGGTCGCGCACGAGGTCGCGTATTGGACGATTCGGACCGCCACCGGGCTCATCTTCGGGTCGGGGCTGGTGGTGTCGTTCGTCGTCGGGATCATGGTGCTGTTTCAGACGCTGGCGACCCAGATCACCCGGCAGCTGCCGCAATTCGCCACCCTTAAGGCAATCGGCTACAGCGATCGCTATCTCGAGGCGGTCGTCCTTTTCGAGGCGTTGTTGATCATGGCGGTCGCGTTCCTGCCCGCGCTCGTCGCGGCGTTCGCCATCTATGCGCTGGTCCGCAGCGAGACCTTGCTGCCGCTCGCCCTGAGCGTACCGCAGCTTGGCGCGGTGTTCGCGATCACCCTTGTGATGGCGGCGGCCTCGGCATTCCTGTCGCTCGGCGGCTTGCGGCGCGCCGACCCTGCCGAAATCTTCTAAAGGGAGCCGGGGCGTGACCGCAGCGCAGGCGATCGCGCGTTTTGCCGGCACAAGGTTCGTGCCGCTCGCGTTGCGCAACCTCTTGGCCAACAAGCGGCGCCTCATCCGGTCGAGCGCCGGGATCGGGTTCGCCGTGCTGTTGATGCTGGTGCAGCTCGGCTTCGAGCGCGGGTTTTTCGACGCCTCGCTCGCGATGGTGCGTCAGCTTGACGGCGATCTCGTCATCATGAACGCCAGCAAATACCGGTTCGGCAGCGGAGATCCGTTCCCACACTTCTATCTCGCCACAGCCACCGATGTCGCCGGAATCGCTGACGTGTCGCCGCTCTATGCATCGTGGCAGGATTTCTTCTGGAGGGACCCGGCGGGCGACAAGGTCTATGTCGTCCAGGCATTCGCCTTCGATCCCGATCGCCCGGTCTTCCTGTTGCCCGAGTTGAAGGCGCAAAGCGCGCGGCTGAAGGAGGAGGATGGCGTGATCGTCGACCGGCGCGCGCGGCCTATCCTCGGCATGGCGAGCGGGACCGCGGAAATCGAGCTCAACGGCCGCACTGTTCATGTCGTCGGGAGCTTCGCCCTCGGTCCCGATTTCATGAGTGACGGCACCGTGATGATGAGCCAGGCTACCTTTGCCCGGCTGTTGCCGGGCAATCGCGGCGGCGCTGCCGCTCTGCCGGTCGAATTCGGCATCGTCAAGATCCGCCCGGGCGAGGATGTCTCGCGCGTGCAACAGGCGTTGGTGTTGGCGCTGCCCGCTGATGTCCGGGTCCTGACCAAGCCGCAACTCGTCGCCTTCGAGCGCGATTTCCAGGCCGACCTGTCGTCCGCCGGGCCGATATTTTGGCTGGGGACGGTGGTCGGCTTTGTCGTGGGGATGCTGATCTCGTATCAGATCATCTATACCGATCTGTCCGACCAGCTGCCGCAATATGCGACCTTGAAGGGCATGGGCTATGAGACCGCCTATCTGGTGCGGGTCGTGATCGAGCAGGCGGCATTGTCGGCGCTCGCCGGTTATGTGCCAGCCTGGCTGTCGTGTCTGGTGGTCTACCGGATGATCGGTGCGGTGGCGTTGCTGCCGCTCCACATGACATTGAGCCTGACGCTAATCAGCCTCGGTCTGACCCTGGGCATGTGCCTCTTGTCCGCCATCCTGGCGATCCGCCGGGTGATTGCGGCGGACCCGGCGGAGATCTTCTGATGCCCGCTCCCCTTCTGATCGAACCCGACCTTGAGCCGAACCCGGTCGTGCGGGTTGACGGCGTCAATTTCGCTTATGGCGAAGGCGACGCGCAGAACCAGGTGCTGTTCGACATCCGGCTCGCCGTCATGCCCGGCCAGCTGGTGGTCATGACCGGCCCGTCGGGCTCGGGAAAAACCACCTTGCTGACCTTGATCGGCGCGCTGCGCTCGCTGCAACAGGGCCGGATCGACATCCTGGGCCATGATCTTTCCCGGCTTGGGTCGGGCGGTCTGGTGCGCATCCGGCGCGACATCGGCTTCATCTTCCAGATGCACAATTTGTTCGACTCTTTGACCGCTTACGAGAACGTGAAGATGGCGTTGCAGCTCGCGGGCACCCATTCGGCCGCGCAGATGCGGCAGCGCGGCGTCGCCATTCTGGAGGAGCTCGGGCTCGGCGCTCGTACCGACTACAAGCCGCGCGCGCTGTCGGGCGGACAGCGGCAGCGGGTGGCGATCGCGCGCGCGCTTGCCAACCGCCCCAGGCTGGTCCTGGCCGACGAGCCAACCGCCGCCCTCGATCCGGATTCGACCCGCAATGTCGTCCGCCTGTTCAAGGATTTGACTGTCGAAGAGGGCACCGCGATCGTCATGGTGACCCACGACCACCGCATTATCGAGTTGGCCGACCGCCTCGTTCACATGGTCGATGGCCGAATTGTCTCGGATATCATGCTCAACGACGCGCTGCGCATCTGCGAGTTCCTGAAGGGGGTCGAGGGGTTCAAGAACCTGACCCCGACCGAGCTGACCCAAATCGCCGAACACATGACCAAGCGCCATTACATGCCGGGCGAGATCATCATTCGCGAGGGCGAGGTCGGCCACGAGCTGTTCCTGGTTTCCGA
>JBGPTQ010000041.1:0-8971 GCA_041490725.1 Allostellaceae bacterium
GGCCGAGTTCGTCGGTGCCGAGCGGGTGCGGCGGCGATGGGCCGGCGAGGCGATCCAGCAGGACCACCGCGTTGAGGTCGACCCCGAGCGCGGCGCCGAGCGGCGGCCCGGCAAAGGACATCACCGCGATCGCCGCCAGCAGCCCCAGCGGCAGCCTCACCGATAGGAGACCCGCGGGTCGAGCCAGCCATAAGCCAGATCGGCGGCAAGATTGGCCAGCATCGTCGCGACGGTCGCAAGCAACAGCGCCGCCAACGCCAAATTGTAGTCGTTGCCCATCACCGCATCGAAGATCAGTTTGCCCATGCCGGGATAGGCAAACATGGTCTCGGTCACGAGCGCGCCCGAGACCAGCCCGCCAAACGACAGCGCCAGGATCGTCGTCACCGGGATCAGCGCACTGCGCATCGCATGGTGCAGGATCACCCTCGCTTCGCTCGCGCCCTTGGCGCGGGCGGTGCGGATATGGTCCTGGGCCAGCGCCTCGCGCATCGCGGTGCGGACATAGCGGGTGTAGCCGCCGATGCTCGCCAGGGTCAGCGTCGCCACCGGCAGCACCAGATGCGACAGCCGGTCGCCAAGATTGCTCATGCCGGCCGTGGCGATCCCGCTGGCCGGCAACCAGCCGAGCCCGGCGGCAAAGACGAGGATCAGGATGAGGGCAAGCCAGAAGGTCGGCATCGATACGCCGGCAAAGCACAACAGGTTGATCGCGGCGTCGAGGCGCGAATTCGGCCGTCGGGCGGCGGCCGTCCCGAGGCCCAACGCGAGCGTCAGCGCCAGAATAAAGCTCGACCCCATCAGGAGGAGCGAGTTGCCGAGCCGCGGCAAGAGCGCCGACCACACCGGAGCGGCAAACAGCCGCGAATAGCCGAGATCGCCAGAGAGCGCCTGTCGGGCCCAGGCCAGGTATCGTGCAAAGAGCGGCTGGTCGAGACCGTAAACGGTCTTCAGCCGCGCCACATCTGCCGCGCTCATGCGCGGGTCGGCCTGGCGCATCAGGTCGATCGGATCGCCCGGCATCAGCCCGATCAGGGCATAAATGACGAACGACATCAGCACCAGGATCGCCGCGATCTCAACCAGCCGGATGGCGGTGAAGCGGATCATACCCGACCGTCATCCCCGGGCTTGACCCGGGGATCCATGGATGCCCACGGATCAAGTCCGTGGGATGAAGGCTTACGGGTTAAGCCAATGCCTGTCCGGTTCAGTTCCAGAAGTTGCTGATTTTGGGGTATTCGCGGTGAACTCGTCTCAAAAAAGTCCCCCGTGGCCGGGCTTGGCCCGGGACTGTCCGGTTCAGCTTCTCGTGCCCGGTTTTCGCGTGGTTTACACCGAATTAGCCCCACAAATATCCCCGTGGCCGGGCTTGACCCGGCCATCAACGTCTTCCCACCGCCGCGACCTCGCCAAAAGACGGCGTGGGTGGCCGGGTCAAGCCCGGCCACGCGGTACCTATAGTTGATTGTAAACATCATCTTGCAACCGAACTCACTGAACCGGACAGCCGTGGGCTTGGCCCGGCCATCCACGTCTTCTGCCGGTCGTCAAGGGGGATAAAAAGGCGTGGGTGGCCGGGCCAAGCCCGGCCACGGGGTATTTGTGGTTGATTGCGAGTAACGGCCTGCAACCGCATCTGCTGAACCAGACAGTCCCGCGTCAAGCCCGGCCACGACAAAGGGAACATTATGGCTGCGCTGCCCAATCGGTGATCCATAACGTCGTCGGGTACTGGTTTCCGGTCGGGCGGACCCCACTCAGCCATTTCGGCAGGATGAAGACGTCCGAGCGGAAATAGAGCGGCAGCGAGGGGAGCTCGGTCGCGTACAGACGCTGTGCCTCGGTCCACAACGCCTTGCGCTTGTCGCGGTCGAGCTCGCCTTCAAGGGCATCGATCAGCCGGTCCATCTCGGCGCTTTTGAAGCCGGACGCGTTCTGACCGGCAAAGCCGTTTGATGCATCCGGGACCTCGCTCGAATGGAGGATCGAGCGCGGCACGCTCTCCGGCGCGCTGATCCAGGCGTACATCGCCAGATCGAAGCGGCGATGCGGCACCGTCTCGCCGAACAGCACCCGGGCCGGCTCGTTCTTGATGCGGATATCGACGCCGATCCGGCGCCACTGGCTCTGCAATACCTGCTCGACCAGCTCGCGCGTGCGGTTGCCGGCCGTCGTCATCAGCTCGAGCGACAGGGTTTGTCCCTCGGCGTTGCGCCGGATCCCGCCCGGCTGCGCCTGCCAGCCCGCCGCCTCGAGGAGGGTCGCGGCATGCGCCGGATCGTAGCGATAGCGCGGCGTTTCGGCGCTGTACCCGGCATCGAGCGGATTGACGAAGCTGTCGGCCACCTGCTGGCGACCGGCGAACAACGAGCGGCTGATCGCCTCGCGGTCGAGCCCGAGGATCAGGGCCTCGCGGACGCGCCGGTCGGCCAGGGCCGGCCGGTCGAGATCGAGGTCGATATGCTCGTAGACCAGCCCCGGCTGGTAGATCATGCGAAAAGCTTCGCCATGCCGCTTCTCGAAGGCGAGAGCTTCGTCGAGCGACAAGCCGAGCTCGCCCGCCACCATGTCGATCGTGCCGGACAACAAATTGGCTTCGAGCGCGGCGGTATTCTCGATCGCGCGCACGGTGATTCGCCGGAAATGCCCCGGCGGTCCCGCCCAATGGGGGTTCGGCTCGAGCAAAATATGCGAACCGGCCGCCACCTCGCTGACGCGATACGGCCCGTTATAGAGCCCGGGATTGGTCGGCTCGGTGCTGTAGCGCGTACGCACCCGATATTGCGCCGGATCGGCGAACGCCGCGCGTTCGATGTGCGCCGGCAACAGCACGAAATCGTTGATCGCGGCATAATCGAAGGTCAGCTTGTCGACATGCAGCGTGAAGGTCTTGTCGTCCTTGACATCGATGCCGGTGATGCGGCGATAGAGCTCGGCGTTGCCGACCGCGCTTTGCGGGTTGCGGCCGACCTCGTAGGTGAACAGCACGTCTTCCGTCGTCACCTTCACGCCGTCGCCCCACCTCGCCTCGGGGCGAATTGCGTAGGTGATGTCGATCCCCTTCTTGCCGTCATCGAGATCGACCGGGACCGCCAGGCGATTGTCGATCGACGGCAGCGTGACGCACAAGAGGCAGACCAGCTGCCAATCGGCGTCATAGACCGTGAACGGCCGCAGCGCCATCCCGAGCACATAGCTCTTCGCTGCCATCGCATCGAGGTTCGGATTGAGCGTCGATGGGAACTGGGTGATACCGATCGTCAGCGAATCGCGGTCGGCACCTGTCGCCGGCGAGCACAGCATCAGGGCGACGGCGAGCGCCGGCAGCCAGCGGCGACACCACCCCCGCAACGACCGTCTTTCGCGGAAAACGTTTGTCAATCGCACAGAAAACGTCCCAAGTGCTTGAAAGCGAGCGGCCCCGGTCATATTATCCGCAGCCGGCGAGGTCGGATACGTGACACCGAGAGTTGCGTGTTCGCGGGAACGAAACAACAAACGGGTTGTTTTCGGCCCGAGGCCCGCAAGGGTCGCCCTCGGGTAGAGCAAGCCGTAGCAGCGTATTGTCCAATCCAGAACTGCCACAGAGGACAGAGGCATGAAGCATCTCTTGAATGGCGTCGCGATCGCTGCGGCTCTTGCGATTGCCGCGCCGGTGTGGGCGCAAGCCCCGATGACCCCGGCGTCCCCGGGCGCGCCCAAAGCCGCCGCCGCGCCAATGGCGCCGATGGCGCCGATGGCCGGGAAGCAGCGGCATAAGCGCATGATGCACCGCATGGCCAAGCGCGGCCCTGCCGAGAGCACGACGGACCAGCTCAACCGCGAGGAGCTGGCTCGCATCCAGGGCGGTCCGCCGGGTGGGGCACCGCCGCCGCTGGCGCCGAGCAAGACGCCCCGATAAAGTCGCCATGCTGGAAATCGCGAGGGGGCCGTAGCGCCCCCTTGTCGATTCTGCGCCGGGAGCAGCGCTCCGCCGGGCTATCCGCTCGCGTCACATGGCGCCGATGCGGCGGCGCTCCTGTCGCGCCATCAGCCAGAAGGCGAGTGCCACCATCGTGAACACCACGGCGAGAAACAGCGTCGCCAGCGCGTTGATCTCCGGGGTCACCCCGATGCGCACGCTCGAATAGACCGCCATCGGCAAGGTGGTCGCCGAGGGTCCCGAGACGAAACTCGCGACCACGAGATCGTCGAGCGACATCGTGAAGGCCAACAGCCAGCCCGAAACCAGGGCCGGGCTGATCCCCGGGAGCGTGATACGCCACAGCACGGCGACGGGCCGCGCGCCGAGATCGAGCGCGGCTTCCTCGAGCGTGCGGTCGAAGCTCGCCAGCTGGGCGCGCACCAAGACCGCGACAAAACAGGCGGTGAAGGTGGCGTGCGCGATCGTCACCGTGAGAACGCCGCGGCTCGCCGGCACGCCGAGAACGCCTTGCGCCGCGACGAACAGCAGCAGCAATGAGAGGCCGAGAATGACCTCGGGCACCACCAGCGGCGCCAGCAGCATGAAGCCGAACAAGAGGCGCCCGCGAAACCGCGGGAAGCGGTTCATCGCGAGGCCGGCGCAGGTGCCGAGCACCAGCGCGATACTGGCCGCCATCGCGGCGATTTCGAGGCTGGTCAGCGCGGCGGCGCGGAACTTGTCGTCCTCCAGCAGCACGCCATACCAGCGCGTCGAAAACCCGGCCCAGATCGTGACCAGCCGCGAGGCGTTGAACGAATAGGCGACGAGCACGGCAATCGGCAGATAGAGAAAGCCGAAGCCGAGCGCGAGCGCGCTCAGGCGAAACGCCGCGCCGCCTCGGGTACCCATCAAGCCGCCCGCTCCCGCCCGATCAGGCGCTGCGCAACGAGCAGCGGCAGGGTCAACACGGCAACCAGCGCCGCCGCGACCGCCGAGGCGGCCGGCCAATCGACATTGTCGAAGAACTCCTGCCACAACAATTTGCCGATCATCAGCGTATCGGGGCCACCCAACAGGTCGGGGATCACGAACTCGCCGACCGCGGGAATGAACACGAGCAACATGCCGGCGGCGATCCCCGGCAAGGTCAGCGGCAGGATCACGGCGACGAATACGCGCCACGGCGGCGCGCCGAGATCGGCGGCGGCTTCCAGGAGGGTTTCGTCGAGCCGCGACAGACTGCCATAGAGCGGCAGGATCATGAACGGCAGATAGGAATAGACGAGCCCGAGCTCGACCGAAAACCCGTTATAGAGCAACGGCACCGGCGTCTCGACGAGCCCGGCGGCGAGGAGTAGCCGGTTAATCAGGCCGCTCGGCTGTAGGAGCGCGATCCAGGCATAGACCCGGATCAGAAAGCTGGTCCAGAACGGCAGGATGACCAGAAACAACAGCAGATGGCGCCACATGCCCGGGGCGCGGGCGATGGCGAACGCAACCGGATAGCCGATCAAGAGGCATAGCCCGGTCGCCAGCGCGGCATTGCCGAGGGAGGTCGCGTAGACCCGCAGGCACCCTTCCGCGAGTTCGCGGTAATTGGCCAAAGTGGCGTGGCTCTGCAACCCCGCCGATGTCAGGCTGAGGAGCGGCCGGAAGGGTGGGATCGCATCGGCGCTCTCGGCAAAGCTGATCCCGGCCACGATGACGGACGGCAGCAGAAAAAACACCGCGAGCCAGAGGAACGGCACCCCGATCAGCGCCCGCCTTCCCCAGATGCCGAGGCCGATCATTGGCGCACGATTCCGATTTGCCCTCTCCGCCCTTCAGGGGGGAGAGGGAGGGGCCCACGCCGCAGGCGTGGCATGGTGAGGTGGGTATCGATCGGACCGCGGCCGTCCCGGCCGCATTGCGGGCGAGACGCCCGCGGTCCCAAGTCTGGCAATGTGGAATCCCCCACCTCACCCCAACCCTCGCCGCCCCCCAGGGCGGAGAGGGACCTATAACGCGCGCTACGGCGATGAAGCGATTGTGACCGGGTGTTCATTCCCTGAGCATCACGGCGTCTTCCGGCGCCCAGCTCGCCCACAGCGCGGTGCCGCGGTCGAGCCCCTGCGCCGCCGCGCTCGGCAGATATGCCCGCAAGGAGAGGCCCGAGCGCGTTGCCAGATGGATCGTCGATTGCCCGCCCTGATAGCCGATCGAGGCAATGGTGGCCGCGAGCGCGAAGCCTTCGGGGCGCTCTTGGGTCAGGCGCAATTTTTCCGGGCGCAGCGCCAGCGCAAGCCTGGTGCCCGTCGGCAGCTCCAGCGGTCGCGGCAACGGAATCGGCTGCTCGGCGTCGGCGATCGTCAGGCAAAGGGCGTTGACCCCCGGACGGCCGCCCGCCAAGGCGGGCGTTCCGGGGGCGGCGACCAGCTCGCCCTCGAACAAATTCACCGAGCCGACAAAATCGGCGACGAAGCGCGAATTCGGCCGCTCGTAGATCTCAGAGGGCGGACCGATCTGCACGAGGCGGCCCCGGCTCATCACCGCGATGCGCGAGGCCATGCCAAGCGCCTCCTCCTGGTCGTGGGTGACGACGAGAAAGGTGGTGCCGACCCGCTCCTGGATGCCGGTCAGCTCAAGCCTGGTCTCCTCGCGCAATTTGCGGTCGAGCGCGGCCAACGGCTCATCGAGCAGCAGGAGCTTCGGCATCTTCGCCAGCGCGCGGGCGAGCGCGACGCGCTGCTTCTGCCCGCCGGACAATTCGTGCGGCCGGCGGCGCGCATAGTCCGACATCTGGACCAGCGCCAGCATTTCCGCGACCCGCGCGTCGCGGCGCCGGCGCTCCATCCCCTCCTGCCTGAGCCCGAACGCGACATTTCCGGCAACGTCGAGATGGGGGAAGAGGGCGTAGGACTGGAACATCATGTTGACCGGCCGCGCATAGGGCGGCACGGCGCCCATCTCGACGCCGTCGATCCGGATGCTGCCGCTGTCCGGCGTCTCGAAACCGGCAATCAGGCGCAGCAACGTCGTCTTGCCGCAGCCGGAGGGGCCAAGGAGAGCGAAGAATTCGCCCTGCTCGACGCTCAGCGACACCTGATCGACTGCTTCGGTCGCGGCGAAGCGCTTGCTGGCTGCAATGATTTCGAGCAGCGCCATTACCCGCTCAGCAGCCCGACTTCATCCGGTTCCAGGCGCGCACCCGCGCCCGCTCGTAAGCGCGCGGCGCCGGCCGGTCGATATAGAAGAGCCGGCGCACCGCATCCGGCGGATAGATCCCCGGATCGTCGCGGATCTCCGGCATGACGAACGGGGTCGCCGCCAGACTCGGGTTCGGGTAGGAAACCGCGTTGGTGATCGCCGCGATGATTTCGGGGCGCAGGATGTAGTCGATGAAGCGATGCGCGTTGTCGGGGTGCGGCGCATCGCCGGGGATGCCGAGCATGTCGATCGACATCTGGGCGCCCTCTCGCGGCACGCGGAAGGCGATCTCGACCCCGCTCTCGGCTTCGCGCGCCCGGTTGCGCGCCTGGATCACATCGCCCGAATAGCCGAGCGCAATGCAGATATCGCCCGAAGCGAGGTCGTTGATGTATTGCGACGAGTGGAAGCGGCGCACATAGGGGCGCACCCGGCCGATGAGCGCCGCCGCCCGGTCGAGATCGGCAGGCTCGCGGCTCGTCGGATCGATGCCGAGATAGGCGAGCGCTGCCGGGATCACCTCCTGCGGGGTATCGAGCAGCTCGATGCCGCAGCCGGCGAGCTTCGCGGCAAACGCCGGATCGAACAGGAGAGCGAGGCTGTCGCGCGACACTGCCCCACCCCCCGGCAATCCGAGCGCGCGCTCCACCATCGCGACATTGTAACCAATCCCGGTCACGCTCCACAGATAGGGCACGCCGTGCGCATTGCCGGGATCGGCGATCGCGGCGAGCGCCACGAGGCGCGGATCGAGGTTCTTCAGGTTGGGCAGCTTTGCCTTGTCGAGCGGGAGATAGGCCCCGGCCGCGATCTGGCGCGCCATGAACGGGCTGGCCGAGGGCACCACGATGTCATACCCGGAATGGCCGGCGAGCAGCTTGGCCTCGAGCACCTCGTTGCCGTCGTAGACATCGTAGGTGACGGCGATTCCGGTTTCCTTCGCGAAACGCGCGATCGTGTCGGGGGCGATGTAGTCCGACCAATTGTAGATGTGGAGCCGCGCTTCCTCGGCCCGCGCGCCGAGGGGCAGCGCCGCGAGCGCGAGCCCGATCAGGCACAACCGGCAGATCAGCGCCACCCCAATCATGCCGCGCATACAGCAGCCATGCGCCGGATTGTCAATGCGCCGAGGGTTGCTCAGCGCGAGGAGGTTTCGGTGGCCATCGCTTTCCGGCTATTTTGCGCCAATGGTAGCCTGTCATCGAAATGATCCGATCCGCTCGACCCTGACCGCCGCGGCTGCGGCTCTCTTCCTCGTCGCCCTCGCGGGCTGCCTCCCCCAGGCCGCGGGCCCGCCGGCCCATCCCAATCCGATCATCGTGCGCGAATTCGCGGCGTCGCCCGGGGTGGTCACGCTCGACCCGAGCTTTGGCTTCTCGCTCAATCGCGGCGCACCGGGGGTGCCGCCACGCCAGCGCGCCGCCGGGGTCGGACGCGCCGCCGCGTTCAGCCTCGCCGACGCGATCACGCAGCAGCTCATCACGCTAGGCTATGACGCCATCCGCTCCGACACCGCCGTCCCGGAACCCGGCGCCCGGGCATTGATCGTCAGCGGCGCGTTCCGGCATATCGACGAAGGCCGCCGCCGGCGTGTCGGCGCCGAGAACCCGAGCATCGCCGTCGATGCCTAAATCGACTACCAGGCGGAAGCAGCCGCGCCGCAGCGCATCACCGAGCTCCACCTCGATTCGCGGCAGGTCCCGCGCGCTGCCATCGTCGGGGTGTCTGCACGGCGCGGCGCCGACGTCAATCTCGCCGCAACCCGGGTCGGTGGCGCGATCGCCCGCTACGTGAGCGACACCGCCCGGCTCAACAACTGGCCGGCGGCGGCGCGCTGATGAGGCCGCGACCTGTTCAATCACGGACCGCGGGCGTCCC
>JBGPTQ010000042.1:0-8935 GCA_041490725.1 Allostellaceae bacterium
CAACTATATCGGCCTCAATGGCGACCCGCGCATCGCCGCCGCGGCAAAGGCGGCGATCGATCGCTATGGAACCTCGGTCTCGGCCAGCCGGCCGGTTTCCGGCGAGCGCCCGATCCATCGCGAACTCGAACGCGCCCTGGCGCGAATTCACGGTGCCGAGGACAGTGTCGCCCTGGTCGGCGGGCACTCGACCAATGTCACGGTGATCGGCCATTTGTTGGGCCGCAACGATGTAATCGTGCACGATGCGCTGATCCACAACAGCATCGTGCAGGGGGGGATCCTGTCGGGCGCGCGCCGTGTGCCGTTTCGCCACCTCGATCCCGAGGCGGCCGACAAGGTCCTTGCCGAGGCCCGCCCACGCCATGGCCATGCGCTGCTCGTTATCGAGGGGCATTACAGCATGGATGGCGACGTGCCCGATCTCGCCGCCTTTGTCGCCGTTGCGCGGCGCCACCGGGCCTGGCTGATGGTCGACGAGGCGCATGCTCTGGGGGTGCTTGGGCCGCACGGGTTCGGTTCGGCGGACCGCGCCGGGATCGACCCCAATGAGGTCGACATCTGGATGGGGACGCTCAGCAAGAGCCTGGTCTCGTGCGGCGGGTATATCGCCGGTCGCCAGCCTTTGATCGACTACTTGAAGCGGATGGCGCCGGGCTTCGTCTTCTCGGTCGGCATGACCCCGCCGAGCGCCGCCGCGGCCCTTGCGGCCGTCGAGATCCTGGAGCGTGAGCCGGAACGGGTGCGCCGGCTGAACGACCGGGCCGCCCTCTTCCTGCGCCTCGCGCGCGAAGGCGGGCTCGATGTCGGCGGATCGGTCGGCGCGGCGATCGTGCCGATCATTACCGGGAGTTCGATCGGCGCCGCGCGGCTTTCGCAGGCACTGTTCCGCCGCGGCATCAACGTCCAACCGATCCTCTATCCGGCGGTACCCGAACGCGCGGCCCGGCTGCGCTTCTTCCTGACCGCGCAGCACACTGAAAAGCAGGTGCGCGACGCGGTCGGCATTTTGCTCGAAGAAGCCCGTGCGGTCGCCGCCGAGCCGACCGACCTCGCGGCCGTGGCGCGGCATCTCGGGCGCTTGATGCCGGCCTCGCATTAGCGGTGTAGCTCACTGGCAGGCAGGGCCGGCTGCCACTTCCGCGATGAAGCGGTCGACAATGGCAAAATGATGTTCCCAGCGCGGCGGGTCCCAGTCGCGAAGGCGCGCGAGCTGGGCCTCGCGCCGGGGCGACCCTGGTGCCGCGTAATCGAGAATTGCCGAGCGCCAGCCCGGCCCATCGAGCGGATCGAGAAAATCCGGGACCGTGCCGCCGGTTTCGCGCAATGCCGGGATGTCGCTGCACAGGGCGGGGACTCCGAGCTCGAGCGCCTCGATCAGCGGGAAGCCGAAACCCTCGGCAAAGGAAGGCAGTAGCAACGCGCACGCGCCTTTCAGCAGCCGCACCATTTCAACATCGGGCATGGCATTGTGCTCGATGACCGCGCCGCGCAGCCCGGGACAGCGGTCGAGCATGTCGACGACGTTTTCGGTTTCCCAGCCACGCTGGCCGACCAGCACCAATAAGGGCGCGCGCTCGCCCAGTTCGGTCGCCAGCCGGCGCCAGAGGTTGAGCAGCAGCAAATGGTTCTTGCGCGCTTCTATCGTGCTGACATAGACGAAGTAAGGCCGGTCGAACGGCGGGTCGCTGCCAATCGGGGCCGCCGGAAGATCGACGCCGAATGGCGCGACCAGCACGGGCGGGGCGCGGCGGGCGCGCTCGAGGTGGGGCTGCAAAGCGGCGCGCGTTACCGCCGAATTGACGATCAGCGCGTCGGCATATTGCGCCGCGGTTTCGATGCGGCAGCGATGGTTTTCCGCCTGGCCGGGTCTGGCGTATTCGGGAAACTCGATCGGAATGAGGTCATGGACCAGGCAGATGAAGCGCGCCGTGCTGCGCTCTTTCAGCCGGGCAATAAGGCTGCGCTTTTCGAGGTGGTGGTGAGAAACCAGCAAATAGACCGGCTGCGCCTTGCCGGTCCGCAGCCGCGCCATCAGCGCTCGCTCGCGGCTGGCAAGCAGCGCGAGGCGAGCCTGGCGTGCGATCTGCCGGACCTGCTTGTCTTGGCGCGCCGGGTCGAATTCGCCGCGCCACGCTGCGCCGATCGCGGCGACAAATTGTTCGGCCGCCCGGTGCTGCAGCAATCCCAGCCTGCCGCTCGTGCTCACCGCCGTGAAGCAGGCCGATGCGCCGTCCGCAATGAGGTGCTCGGCGTAGGCCAGCTCGACGCGATCGATCCCGGTCGGTGTTCCCCGCCCGGCGCGCGACAAGAGGCGTGACAGGTCGAGGGCGATCATGGCGAGAGGCTGACCCGGCCGGGGCAATTGCCCTGCGCTCCTCCGCCCCGGGGCCCGGCGGCGGAGCGCAGGGTTATGCTAACCCGCTGCGACATGACCGACAGCGGCGCGACGCGCTGCATCTTCGGATGTCGGCAACCGATTTCGGGTCAGGGCAGGGCGCTCTTCACGACAAAGCCGGTAATGACCGGCCCGGTCAGCGTATTCAGTAAGGTGAAGAACTTCTGTATTTCGTTCAAGTCGGCATTGGCAACGTAGATGATGTCCTTGTCCTCTATCGGAAAGCGTTGCGCTAGGAAATAGGATTTGGCATCGCGCAGATCGAGCCGATAGACAATCGGCGAGCTTGCGTCAGGCCCGGTGCGCAGTTGCGGGCGGCCGAGCGTATTGACGATGCTCGGCGGCTCGAACCGGAACAGGAACACCCCGGCCGGATCCGATCGCAAATCCTGCAGACCGCCCGCCTTGGCCAACGCTTCCACAAGCGTCATCTTCTCCGAGGTGAACGGGAACTGCGCGTTGGCTCCGGTCGCCCCGAAGGCGGTGAAGGACTGCGGCAGGCGGACCAGCGTCAGGACATCGCCCGGCTGGACGTAGATATTCTCGGCGGGATCCGCGACCAGCGATTCCATCGGAATGGTCGCAGTCACGCCATCGCGCGACAGCCGCACGAAGGTTTCATAGACCGGGGCTTTCGCACCGCCGACCACGGCGATCAGGTCGAGCAGCCGATCGCCTTTCAGCGACAGCGGCACCCGTGCGCCGGACACTACCTCGCCGGTGACCGTCGCGCTGTTGGTCAAGCTCTTGGTCACCGTCACGATGACCTGCGGCTCGATAGCCTTTTCGGCAAGGCGCTTCTCGATTGTCTGCTGCACCTCGACGGGCAGCCGCCCGGCGACCGGAACGCGGTCGGCAAATGGGACGCTGATGCCGCCATCGCGGCCGACGATCTGCTCTGGAATGGTGACGCTGCGCGAGCCCGCCGACACGTGCTCGGAGGGTGACGAGCTGAACAGCCCGCCACCCGCCGCTTCCCAGATCGAGACGACCACACCGTCGCCGACACCGATCTTTGGTTGTGGCGGTTGGCCGTATTTTTTGAAGCGCGCGTGCAGGCTCTCGCGCGGTTGGGCGAGCGCGGCCGCCACCACATTATCGTCGATGTCGACCAGATCAAACCGGGTCTGGTTGTCCTTGACCTCCTGGCTCCGGACATCCCTCGCGGTCGGCCCTGCGGTCGGCAGCGCCGAGCAGCCAGCCATGACGCAGGCGAGCAAACCCATAACGGCGACCGCTTTCATCGCCCCCCGACTCTGGTTGCGCGAGTTTGAGGATGGCCCGTCTGGCCCGATCGCGACGGAGGCATTCGAATGCCTCACTGGCCGCCGCGGACCGGATGGGTCTTGCTCGCTATGCTGAAGATCCCTCTGCTGCACAAGCCCGGGCGCGGCGCCGTTCAGCCGTTCGCAGCCGGAGCTACCCTGCCGGTTCGCTCGCAGGTAGTCAAACCACTTGTACCGCGGTCGCAATCATCCGCGCGGCATAGACCCCCATCCAGCCGATCGGGTCGAGCCACCCCTTCTCGTTGCGCGGCGGCTGGATCGCGCGGATGTGGGCGTCGGTTATCTCGGAAAGGTCGTGGAGCAGCTGCGGCGGGTCTCCTTCGGTCGACCAGAAGAAGCGGGTGATCCCGCCAGCCTCGTGCTTTGCGATGAGGCAGTTCGGTGCGCCACCGGCGCAGTTATAGAGGCCGACGGCCGAGTAGGTTTCTTGGTGGCTGACGATCATGACCCCTTCGGTTCCAGGGAAGGCATATTTCATTGCCGAGAACCAGCGGCACAGAGCGGCCAGCTCCTTCTCGGTGAATTCATAGTCGCCCGGCTCCGAAGCAAATCCGCCATCCGTTGCCGCCTTACGCGTCCGAACCATCAGCGGAAAGGGTATGACATTCGTCGTTTCAGACACTTTGCCCCCAATCGAACCCCGCGCGAGGCGGGTGTGGTCCCCATTTTGCTCACTCTCGACAGACAGGCCGAGCCTCCCACCCCGCGCCGGTACCGGAACGCAAGCGAACCGAAAGATTGTGTTGTTGCCGACTACTTTGCGAATTCCGGATCGATACAGTCCGTGGCAAGGGCACGCTTCGAAGAATACAATCGAGCGTCGATTCGGAGTCAATTGAGCCCGGGCTGGATGCCGGCTTTTCGCGCCAGTTGTGCCTTTTCAGCAACAGTGGCAAAAAGGCGACAGACTGTAAAACCGTTGGTTTGGTGGGCTGCCCGCCCCTTGCAGACGGGGTGGGGCTAAGGGCGCGGGCTCGGTGCCGGGGCGACCGGCTCGACTGCGACTGTCGCGATGCCGGCGCGCCTCATGTCGAGCTCGTCCGCCACGCTCGGCGAGACATCGATCAACAGGGATTGGCTGACCGGGCCGCGATCGGTAATCCGAGCGACCACCGAGCGCCCATTGCTCAAATTGGTCACCCGCACCAGCGAATGAAGCGGCAACGAGCGGTGCGCGGCGGTCGCATGAACCGCGTCGAGCCGCTCGCCGCTCGCCGTCCGCCGTCCGAGATGGCGACCGCCATACCAGGCGGCAGAGCCTATTTCGCGCCGGCCGGTCACCTGCAGTGGCCCGATGTACTGATCGGGCGGCGGAAGCTGGGCGGCGTGCTGGCGCGCATGCCCGGCGTGCCGCAGTTTGGAGCGCGCGGCCACCTTGCCGTCCGCCTGGTGCCGCTTGCCGTGGGCTTTGCCAGCAATTGTGTCGGCCTTGGCGGGCTTCGATTTGAGGCTCGGCACCGCCTGGTCATGGCCCGAATGGGCCTGCTTGGCCATGGCCGTCGCCGATACGACCAGCAGCGCGAGAGACAGCCCGATCGTCTGTCGCATCCTCATCCGCATGCGTCTCCATGTGGTTGGCACGGTTGCGCCGGCGCGGCGAACGCGCACGGCGCGCCGTCTCTCGCTGACGGAAGGGCGATGGCGGTTTGCCGTCCCGGATCGTTGACAGGGGGGCGTCCGGGTGGGACAGGGGAAGTGCAGGGCAACCCTAGGCAGCTACTCCTCAGCTTGTCAACCCGCACCCGCATGAAATGCCGTGACAGGCCCAAGTCGGACGGCGACCTTTCGTTGTTATACGCTATTCAAGATCTCGCCGGTTTAGGAAATATTAACCACGACTTATTCTTTATCCGGGAGTAGACGGTCAAATCATCTACAAGTTTTCAAAATTGTACGACGACAGATCGGAGAAGCTCGCGATCGGTCAAACAATTTGTTGCGCGCCGGACCGGTTTGAGCGGCATATATTGCGGTTTGCATCCGGTTACCCGAGCCGCGCTACCGGCGAGTGCAACGCGAGCTCGGCCGGCTGTGGAGCCTTTACCCCTGGTGTCGGAGGATGCTTTTGCGCGATAACCGGCAAGGCCGGCATCACGCGGCAGCAGTTTCACAGCATTATTTTGACGGGGGACCGGCAATGGCAGCACGCGAGCGCGCACTGATCGTCGGGGCGGGGGCGGGATTGAGCGCGGCCATTGCCCGAAGGTGTGCTGGCGAGGGCATGGATGTGGTGCTGGCGGCGCGCGACACGCAAAAGCTTGGCGCACTCGCGCGCGAAACCGGCGCTGCCCTCATTGCCTGTGATGCGAGCCAGGCGGATCAGGTCGAGAGGCTTTTCGCCGCCGTCGATGCCGGCGGCGATCGCCTCGACCTCGTCGTCTACAATGCGAGCGGGCGCGCACGCGGGCCGGTCACCGAACTCGACCCGGTCGCGGTCGACAACGCCATCAGGGTGACCGCCTTCGGCGGGTTTCTCGTCGCCCGGCAGGCGGCGCAGCGGATGCAGCGCCAAGGCCATGGCACGATCCTCTTCACCGGCGCCAGCGCCAGCGTCAAGGGCTATCCCCGCTCCTCCTCTTTCGCCATGGGCAAGTTCGCCCTGCGCGGCCTCGCGCAAAGCCTGGCGCGCGAACTGCAGCCGCACAACATCCATGTCGGGCATATCGTCATCGACGGCGGCATCGCGAAGGCCGGCGACCCGCGCGCCAACGAGCGCGGCCCCGACGGGCTGCTCGACCCCAGCGCGATCGCCGAAAGCTATCTGCAGCTGCACCGCCAGCACCGCAGCGCCTGGGCGTGGGAAATCGCGCTCAGGCCCTGGGTCGAGAATTTCTGACCCGGACGCCGCCCTGCCCAGCGTGGCATCGCCCCGACTTTGCGCCGACTTTGCGCCCGGGGGGATGGTTGACTTCCCCGGCCGGCGCGATTACATGCTGTGTCGACATGACCAAAGCGCGCGACGAGCTGCGACTTACGATCTCGGCGTCCTAGAGGGCGCCGTCTGCCGCTTGTTTGTTCGTCCCCCTCGGGGATTCCTTTCGCGCTCGGTGAATATCATGGCTTCGATGGTTGCGGTTTATCGCGGGACGATGCGCCTGGCGCTTTGCCCGCGGCGACTTAGCGCCGGCCGGAGGGATTGAGCCCGCCGGCCCCTTTTGCTTGCCGACTTGCCGCCTCGACCATCGCAGCGACCGCCACCCCGTCGAGCTGGCGGCGGTCCGACCCCGGGAGTTCCGCTATGACCGTCATGCCGATCCACAAATACCGGGCTTTTCCGCCCGTCGACCTGCCCGATCGCCAATGGCCGTCGCGCGTCATCACGAAGGCGCCGACCTGGTGCTCGGTCGACCTGCGCGACGGCAATCAGGCGCTCGTCGAGCCGATGGGGCCCGAGAAGAAGCGCCGCATGTTCGATCTGTTGCTGAGCCTCGGCTTCAAGGAGATCGAGGTGGGGTTCCCGGCGGCCTCGGACACCGATTTCGCCTTCGTGCGCGAGATCATCGAGGAGAAGCTCATCCCCGAGGACGTGACGATCCAGGTCCTGACGCAATCGCGCGCCGAGCTGATCGAGAAGACCTTCGCGGCGATAAGCGGCGCCCGCCGGGCGATCGTTCACCTTTACAATTCGACCTCGGAATTGCAGCGCCGGGTCGTCTTCGGCCTCGACAAACCCGGCATCGTCGACATCGCGGTCAGCGGCGCCAGGCAGATCCGCGACCTCGCCGCCCAAATGCCGGAAACCGAGATCACCTACCAGTATTCGCCGGAGAGCTTCAGCGGCACCGAACTCGACTTCGCGGTCGAGATCTGCGAGGCGGTGATGGATGTCTGGCGCCCGACGCCGCAGAAAAAGATGATCGTCAACCTCCCGGGCACCGTCGAGATGGCGACCGCCAACATCTATGCCGACCAGATCGAATGGTTCGCCCGCCATGTCCGCGATCGCGACAGCCTCATTCTCAGCCTGCACCCGCATAATGACCGCGGCACCGCGGTCGCCGCGACCGAGTTTGCGGTGATGGCCGGGGCGGACCGGGTCGAGGGCACTCTCTTTGGCAATGGCGAGCGCACCGGCAATGTCGATCTGGTCACCCTCGCCCTCAACTTGTTCAGCCAGGGCGTCGATCCGGGTCTCGTCATCACCGATATCGAGGGGGTGGTGAAGACCGCCGAATACTGCACCCAGCTGCCGGTCCACCCGCGTCATCCCTATGCCGGGGAGCTTGTCTACACGGCGTTTTCGGGCTCGCACCAGGACGCGATCAAGAAGGGGTTCGAGGCCCTCGCAAAGCGCAACGACGCGCTGTGGGAGGTGCCCTACCTGCCGATCGACCCCAAGGATCTCGGCCGCAGCTATGAGGCGGTGATCCGGGTCAACAGCCAGTCCGGCAAGGGCGGGGTCGCCTTTGTCATCAAGGCCGATCACGGGCTCGATCTGCCGCGCGCGCTGCAAGTCGAGTTCAGCCGGATCGTCCAGGAGGTCGCCGACCGCACCGGCAAGGAGCTGACCAGCGCCGACATCTGGTCCTTGTTCGAGGATACCTATCTCGGCCGCGGCGGGGTTCGTCTGGTCGATTATACCCTCTTGCCCGAGCCGCGCCCGGGCGAGCGGCGCATCGTCGCGACGATCGAGGAAGCGGGCGTCGAGCGGCATATCGAAGGCATCGGCAACGGGCCGATCGCGGCCTTTGTCGACGCCTTGAAGCGCGATTGCGGCATCGTCCTGACCGTGGCCGATTATCACGAGAACGCGGTCGGCGCCGGCGCCGACGCGCAGGCCGCCGCCTATGTCCAGATCCGCAGCGCCGGCCCCGATGGAGGCCCTGATGGAGCTGAGACGACGCTCTACGGGGTCGGCATGGACAGCGATATCGTCACCGCCTCCTTAAAGGCGGTGGCGAGCGCCGCCACCCGAGCTGCGCCGCGCACCCAGGCCGCCTGACGCACGCGGCAAGCGGAGGGGAGAGCGTGATCACGATCCTGGACCTCAAGACCG
This sequence comes from Allostellaceae bacterium, assembly GCA_041490725.1. Lineage (GTDB taxonomy): Bacteria > Pseudomonadota > Alphaproteobacteria > ATCC43930 > CGMCC-115725 > DATARH01. Next base: position 8,681 of record JBGPTQ010000042.1, read on the forward strand.
AGCTCGCCAAGCTGACGATGCTGCGCGGGCGGACGCCGACGACGAAAGCGGCCGAGCGGCAGGGCGCGTTCGCGAAGCTCGCCGAGTACCGCGACGGCGGCATCTTCACCGCCAAATTCGCCGGCCGAGGACCGTGGGAGCGCCACCAGAACGGCGACGAGCTGGTGCAAATCGTCGATGGCGCCACGACGATGCACCTGATGACCGCGGAGGGGCCGCAATCCCTGGCATTGACAGCGGGGATGATCGTCATCG
>JBGPTQ010000043.1:0-8928 GCA_041490725.1 Allostellaceae bacterium
CCCCATCGAACACCCCCGACGCTGAGCGCGTTCGCAACAGAATCGCCTACCCAAACCGGCGCCGGAATCCGCCAATAGCGAGGCGAGTCAATCCCTCGCACCAGATGTGTGCATGCCCTAGCGCAAGCGGGGAGAGGGAGGGACCCGCGCGAAGCGTGGGAGGGTGAGGGGCCGGCACCGGCGCGAGCCGACATCACCGGAATTTGCCCTGGCGGAAACGGTGCAAGCGAGAGTGATGTGCGGTGATCCTTGTCTTCGGGTCGATCGGGCCTCGCGCTTCAAGCGTTGCGCCGCGACGGCGTCGATCTCGGGCTGGTGCGGCGGGTCGATCGGCCGACCGGCTGCGCGGCGATCATGGTCGGCGCAGAGGGCGACCATGGGGGCGAACATCGCGGCGAGAACCTGATCGCGGTGGCGCCGGGCGCCAATCGCGCGGCCGCCGCATCAGGCGTTCCCGACTCGCTGCTCGGCCCCGCGACGATCCTGGTGTGCCAGATGGAAGTGCCGGCGGCGGAGAATTGGGCGCTGATCCGCCGAGCCCGGGCCGCCGGCGCCCGCACGGTGTTGAACCTCGCACCGGCCGCGCCGATCGATCCCGCGCTCCTCCCCGAAGTTGATGTTCTGGTCGCCAATCAGGGCGAGGCAGCCACGCTCGGCGCCGACCCGGCGGGCCTCGCACGGCGGTTGCGGCAGGCTCTCGTCGTGACAAGCGGCGGCGCGGGGTCGACCGCCTTCCTCGCCGATGGCGGGCAGATCGACACTCCGGCGCTGGCGATCGAGCCGATTGATACGACAGGCGCCGGCGATACCTTTGTCGGGGTGCTGGCAGCCGGGCTCGATCGCCATCTCGCGCTGACCGCGGCGTTGCGCCATGCCAGCGCCGCCGCCGGCCTCGCGTGCCTCGCGCGCGGCGCGCAGAGCGCAATGCCCAACCGCGCCGCGATCGAGGCGGCCGTCGCGCGCTTGCCAGGCTGACCTAATGCCGGAAGTGCCGGATGGCGGTGAACACCATGGCGATGCCGGCCTTGTCGGCGGCGGCGATCACCTCGTCGTCGCGGCGCGACCCGCCGGGCTGGATCGCCGCTGTCGCGCCGGCCTTGATCGCCGCTTCGAGCCCGTCGGCGAACGGGTAGAACGCGTCCGACGCAACGACCGAGCCGCGGGTCGGCGGCTCCGCCAACCCGGCACTGGCGGCAATTTCGGCGGCCTTGGCGGCGGCGATCTTGACGCTGTCGACCCGGCTCATCTGCCCGGCGCCGATGCCGACCGTGGCGCCGCCGCGGGCGAACACGATTGCGTTCGACTTGACGTGCTTGGCGACCGTGTCGGCGAACAACAGATCGGCGATCTCGGCCTCGGTCGGCGCGCGCTTCGTCACCAGCTTGAGCGCGTCGCGCCCGACCGAGACTGGGTCGCGTTCCTGCACCAATATCCCGCCCGCCACCGAGCGCAAATTCCAGCCCGGCGCTTTCGGGTCGGGGAGGCCGCCGGTCAAGAGGAGGCGCAGCGTGCTCCGGCGCGCGAGGATCTCGCAGGCCGCCGGCTCCGCATCCGGCGCGATCACCACCTCGACGAAGATTGTCGCGATCGCTTCGGCGGTCGCGGCATCGAGCGGGCGGTTCAGCGCGACGATGCCGCCAAAGGCGCTGACCGGATCGCAGGCCAGCGCCTTGTCCCAGGCGTCGCGCAGGCTCGCGCCGATCGCGGCGCCGCACGGGTTGGCGTGCTTGATGATCGCAACCGCCGGCTCGGCGAATTCGGCGACCAGCTCGAACGCCGCGTCGGTATCGCTGTAATTGTTGTAGGAGAGCTCCTTGCCCTGGACCTGCCGCGCCGTGGCGACCCCGGGGCGCTGGTCGGCGGTGCGGTAGAGCGCCCCCGCCTGGTGCGGGTTCTCGCCATAGCGGGTTTGTTCGGCGAGATGGGCGGCGACGACCAGGGTCTCGGGAAACGCCACCCCCTCCGCGCGGGCAAACCACGCCGCGATCGCCGCATCGTAGGCGGCGGTCAGCGCATAGGCCTTGCGTGCGAGGCGCCGGCGCGCGTCGAGGCCGACCCCGCCCGAATTCGCCAGCTCGCCGAGCACGAAATCGTAGTCGGCCGGGTCGGTGACGACGGTCACGAACTCATGGTTCTTCGCGGCGGCGCGGATCAATGCCACGCCACCGATATCGATATTCTCGATGCACTTCTCGCGCCCGGCGCCCGAGGCGACCGTCGCGGCAAAGGGATAGAGGTTGCAGACCAGGAGGTCGATTTCGGCGATGCCGTGCTGGGCGAGCGCCGCCAGATGGTCGGGCCGGTCGCGCCGCGCCAGGAGACCGCCGTGGATCGCCGGGTGCAGGGTCTTGACCCGGCCGTCGAGCATCTCGGGAAAGCCGGTCACCGCGGCGACTTCGGTCACCGGGAGCGCGGCCTCGGCGAGCGTCTTGGCCGAGCCGCCGGTCGAGACCAGCGTAACGCCGCGCGCGGCAAGCCCCTGCGCAAACCGCACGAGCCCGGTCTTATCGTAGACCGAGATCAGCGCGCGGCGGATCGGTCGCGGCAAGGCATTCATGCCGGCCCCTCCTCAATGCGGGCACCTTGCGCCGGTATAGGATGCGACCCGCTCTGCGGCAAGAGCCGGCACCCGCGCGGAAATCAGCTTGATCAGATCGTCGACGACAAAGCGGGCCTCGATCAGCTCGAGCCCGGCTTCCGGGAGATACCTTTCGGTATGGCGATCGAAGCTGGCGCCATAGGCCCAGGCAACCCATGGCTCCCATATTTTGGCGGTGAGGCGGCGCCAGCTTCGAGTCGGGCGTACATACTCCAAGAGCCGGATTCCCCCGCCCGGCTTGACCACCCGGCCCAGCTCGCGCAAGGCAGGCAGTTGCAGCTCCTCGGGCAGTACGCAGAACAGAAACGTCGCAACCGCCGCATCGAACGAGGCCTCCGGCAGATCGAGCGAGGCCACATCCATCTGGCGCAGCTCGACCGCGGCATTCGCCGAGCTGCGGCGCCGCTCGGCGCGGTTAAGCATAGCGGGGCTGATATCGATGCCAAGCACCGTGGCGCTAGGGGGATAGAACGGGAAATTCCGCCCGGTGCCGACTCCGGCATCGAGGATATGGCCGGACAGCCCCTCGAACAGCAGCGGACGAATTCGCCGATAGCGGCCGTGCTCGAACGGCAGGTCGAGGAGATCGTAAAGCGGTGCTATCCGCTGATATCGAGCGAAATTGGTTGGTGCCACGCGAGTTCCCCCAAACCGTCAGGCCGGTCTGCGGCGCCACATGCCGGCGAGGCTCGCGAGCAGTGCCACCACGACCGCCACCGCCGCAGCGAGGGCGGCGATCCCCCAGCCGTTCTCCGATGCCCAGCCGCATGCGATGAGGGCGAGATCGGCCACGGTCACCCGCCGCACGACCTCGGCATGGCCGAGGCCGCGCTGCACGGCGCGCTGATAGAAATGCTGGCGATGCGCCTGCCAGACCCGCTCGCCGCGGGCGAGACGCCGCAACAGCGTGATCGTCGCGTCGGCGAGAAAATAAAGCGGCAGGATCAGCGCGATCTTCCAGCCGCCGCGCGCGGCGACATCGAGCAGCAGAAAACCAAAGAGGTAGCCCAGCGGCACGCTGCCGACATCGCCGAGGAAAATCCGTGCCGGCGCCCAGTTCCACACGAGAAATCCCAGCGCCGCCGCGCCAGAAGTTGCGGCGAGCGCGGCGAGGCCGTGGTCGCGGCCGATCCCGAAGCCGGCGAACAGCACGAGCCCGATCGCAACCGCCGCCGCCTCGCTGCCGGCAAGCCCGTCGATGCCGTCCATGAAATTGAACAGATTGACGAACCACAGCCACAAGAGCGCCGCGGCGACGGCATCGAGCCCAGGCATCAGCCAGCCCTGAAAGACCGGACCGGTTGGCATCAGGGCAAGAATGCCGAGGCCGACCGCGACGAGCTGCCCCGCCAGTCGGGTGGCCGGCGACAGCCCACGCAAATCGTCGATCCAGGATATCGCCGCGAGCAGCGCCGCGCCAAACAAGACCACGAGCAGCCGCGGCGCGACCGCTCCCGCCACGATCAGGGCGAGCCAGGAAATGAGGATCGCGGCAACGAGCGCAATGCCGCCGCCGCGTGGGGTCGGCGCCTCGTGCAAGGACCGTTCGTTCGGATGGTCGAGCACCGCGGCGCGGCGTAACAGCGGGATCAGCGCGCGCGTGCCGAGACAGGCAGAGAGACCGGCCGCAGCGATGATCGCCGCGAGCAGCAGGGGGTTAAGCATCGCTGGCCCGTGGGACGATCTCTAGGAGGTTGATCCACTTTAGGTCGGCAGGAATGTTACGGGAACCCTGGAAGGCCCGCCTACGCTCCGTCGTCAGAGCCTTCTTCCGTCGGCCTCGCCTCCGGCGGTTTCGGGGCCGGCGGCCTTTGCCCGGGCGCCTCGCGCCGAATTGCCCAGCGCACCGTGGCGCCGCTCGGGCCGGTCGTGCCGCTCAGGACGATCTGCTGGGTTTTGCGCAATTCGCCGGTGCCGAGATAGATGCTCTCGCCGAGGCCCATTTCCGCACCGGCCGCGTGCAGCCGCCACACCGCGCCGCTCGCCAGCCGCAGCAGCACGCTGCCGCCCTCCTCGATCAGCGACGCCTGCACCGCCGGGTGGAGATGAAAGCGCAGCACGAACGGCGCGCCGGAGCGCCCAGTCAGCTTGTCTTCGCCGCGCAGATCGTCGCCATCGGCGGCCAAATACAGCTCGCGCGAGTAGGTTACCCCGAAACGCCGGCGATAGCCGTCATGGGCGGCCGCGATCCACTGATGCCCGCCCTCCTCGGCGCGCTCGCAGCGCACCGAGCTCGGGCCGCGACCGAGCGAGCCGTCGGCCTGGATTTCCACCGCGTTGGTATCGCCGACGACCAGCACCGAATGCGCCGCGCTCGACCGCACGACCCGCTGCCAGGCCGGGTTTGCGCCGCGATACCCGCCACAATTGACGATGATGCGTTCGCGCCCCTGGCTCAGCTCGAAGGACAGGGTTCCGGCATGCGCCTCCCCGTCGAAGCCGCGCAGTGGCGGTTTGCCGGTATCGACGAGCACCAGGCTCTGCCCGGCCTGCAAGCGTTGAAAGCCGGATTGCGGCGCCGGCATCGGGGGATGGCCCCGTGTCTCCGAGCGCGTCAAGGCGAGATCGACGACGACACCATCCTCCTCGACCGAATTGTTGAATAGCGCGAGCCGGCGATCGCCGTGGCGAAAAAAGCGCAGCATCGGTGCCATGCGCTCGATCGCCTGCTGCAACGGGCCGGGGATTTCGACCTGCGCCGCGCGCAGCACCGCGCGGAGGTCGATCAAGTCGCGCAGCACCGCGAGCTGGACTGAGGGGCTGCGGGTGCGGTGGCCGCCATCGGGCAAGATCTGAACCGAGAGTTCGCGTTCGAGAACGCGCAGCATCCGCGCCATGCGCTTGGCCGAGCCGCCGAGCGCGGCAAGCCCGCCGATGAGGCCCTTCACCGCGCGCAGCCGTGCCGGGCCGGCGAGTTCCCACGCGGCGGTCCGCGAAAGGTGGCGCACCTGCCGGGCGATGCTCGCCAGCATCGCCCGGCGCAACGGCCGGTCGGCTTCGCGCCCGGCGATCTCCTCGAAATGCACGATCCAGGCAAAGATCCTGGTCGCCGCGACATCGGAACGCCACGCGATCGGGTGCCATGCCGAACTCTCGACGAGCCAGCTCCGGACCAGAGCCCGCGCCGGGTCGCGCGCCGCGGCGCCGACGCCGATCAAATCGGCGAGCCAGCCGAACCCGTGCCAGGCGGCAAGCCAGCCCGGTCCGGCGTCCGGCGGAAACCACACCGGCAGCGGGTTGCGCACCAGCTCTCCGGAAAATTCGATCTCGCCCGCCAGGATGGCGCCGCCCCGTTTGGGCTCGCCCGGCCAGCGCTCGTTGAGCTTGAGCCGCAGATCGGCCGGCACCGGGCCGATCAGCGTATGGCGATAAAACGGGCCGGCAGCGAGCGCGCGCAACGCATTGCGCCGCAAGCGGGTGAACGCATCGGGCACCTCGGCACCGTAGGTTGCGGTGTTTCCTGGCGGGCGCCCGCTGCCGATCCGAGCCGATTTCATGGGCGCGACGCCGCAAGCGTTGGGCCTGGGGCGGCGTCCCCCGAACCGGCCGCCCGGCGGAAGCCGCGGACGGCATGTCCGACGGTTGCATCCATGTCGCTTCGTAACAAGGAAAGGCACCGCCCGCAAGCCGCGCTCGGCGGTGCCGGCCGCCACGCGGACAGCGTGGGGGGAGTTCGAAAAACCTGCTTGGGCTCGGTGATGGCGATCGGCCGGCGACTCAGGGCATGCCGAGCTTCACCAGGCGCGCGGCATAAAAGCCGTCGACCCCGTCATGTTCGGCGAGATGGCACGGCAGGGTGCGCAAATCGCCCTGGGGCGTGACCCATTCGGCCGGCGCGCCGATCTCGGCCGGCTCGATCGGCCGATGCTCGACCGGAGCGCCCGAGCGCAGCAGCGCCTCGATCCGCTGCAGCCCCTCCTCGGGCTCGAGCGAGCAGGTGCAATAAACCAGGGTGCCGCCCGGCCGCAGCATATCGACCGCCGCGCGCAGCAGGTTCTCCTGCACGACCGCGAGGCGGGCAACATCCTCCGGGTGCTTCAGGTGCGGCACGTCGGGGTGGCGCCGGATGGCGCCGGTCGCGGTGCACGGCGCATCGAGCAGTACGGCGTCGACCGGATGCTCGGGCCGCCAGGTCAAGCCATCCGCGGCCATCGCCGAAACTTTGAGGCCCAGCCGGCGCAAATTGACGACCAGCCGGTCGAGGCGGCGGGTCGACCGGTCGATCGCGGTCACCCGCGCGCCGGCACTGGCGAGTTGCGCCGTCTTGCCGCCGGGCGCCGCGCACAGATCGACGACCTCGCTTCCGGCGATCCCGTTGAACAGGCGCACCGGCAAGGAGGCCGCCGCATCCTGGATCCACCACGCGCCCTCGGCGTAACCGGGCAGCGCGGTCACCAAGCCGCCCGCCGGCCGGCGCAGCGAGCCGGTCGGCAGCTGCATCGCCTGAAGCTTCTCGCACCACGACTCGTCCTGCGTGCGCAGCGTCAAATCCAGTGGCGCCTCCTTCAGATGCGCGCTGGCGATGGCGCGGGCGCACTCCTCCCCGTAGGCGCGGCTCCACGATTGCCACAGCCAATCGGGGGTATTGAGGCGCGGGGCATCCTGGGTTTCGACCCGGCCGGGGCCTTCGACGCTCAAGCGGCGCAGCACCGCATTGACCAGCCCCTTATGCGACAGGAACCCCCTGACATGGGCGAGGTCGACGCTGGTCGCGACCGCGGCATGCGGCGGCGTCCGCAGGAACAAGAGCTGAGCGATGCCGAGCCGCAAGATGTCATGAATGATGGCGGCGCGCGGCGCCAGCGGCGTGTTGAGACATTCGCCGATCAGCACATCGATCTGGCCAAGCCGGCGCAGCACCGTCGCCACCAGCAACCGGGCGAAGGCACGGTCGCGCGCCGACAGTTCGGCCATCGCCGGGTTGTCCTCGATCGCCTCGTCGAGCGGCCGCTTGCGGCGCAGCACCGCCCCAACCAGCTCAAGGGCGACGTCGCGTCCCGTCGGCGCGGGAGGCATCAAGGATCTGCCGTAAGGTTCTGCTGTTGCCATGGGTTGGGACGGAAACGCGAGGGAGGTTCTACACTAACGCCGTCCCGCAAACATCGTTCCGGGCAAAGCGCATGGCAAGGGTGACCGCGCGGCAGTTGAGCCAAACTCGTGCGGCCGCCATATTGCCGGCATGACCGCGAAACCGAGAAACCAAGCCGAGCCGCTTGCGCAACAGCCGCTCGAAAAGCCGGCCGATCCCCACGCAGGCCGCCCGGGCGATGCGCCGCCGCCCCGCCCCCTCCCTAAGGTGGGGGAGCGGCCGCGCGAGATCGGCGGGCCGAAAGGGCCCGAGCCGACCCGCTACGGCGATTGGGAAGTGGGCGGCCGCTGCACTGATTTTTGAGCTGCCGCCTATCCGCTCCGCTGGTGTCCCGGTTGGCAAGTCGTGCCGATCATTTCCCGATCATCCTGATGTCGTCCCGTGGGCCGTCAGCTGCGGGTACCGGCTTTCGCCGGTATGATATTGACAGCATCGCTGTTTCGTAAATTACAAGTCCTATTACGCTTCCGACAAGAGCGGCGGCGCGGCGGCCGGACCCTGCCCAGCGCCGCCGCGCTCCCGCTGTTTTCGCTGTTTTCTGCAAGGAAAATATAGCTGTATAGGCGCAGCGCGCCCGACCACGCCCCTCGGCAAACGATATCCTGCGAGCTGCCACCAACATTTTAGCTTGATAGCACAATGATAATAATTTGTCAAGTAATATGTTGATTGAACAACGGAGGCGCCTCGCCCGACAAACGCCAGCGCTGCGCCCTTAGGCGAGCGCCGCGGTCAACTGCCGAGTGCGGTCCGACATTTTCGCGCGTCTGCCCGCACCAGCGGGCATCCAGGGCAAACGACCGGGTCCGGCGTTCCTGGATTCCCACGTTCGCGCAGGACTGTCCGGGGAAACGAATTCGGTTGCAACGGAGGACACTAACACAACTACAGATACCCCTTGGCCGGGCTTGACCCGTGGGCACCCACGACTTTGCCCGCACATGGCTGCTACAAGGCGTGGATGGCCGGGTCAAGCCCGGCCAAGGGGGACTTTTGTGAGGCGAATTCGGCCTAAAGTCTGCAAACGACAGCCCGTGGAGTTTCCCCGGACAGCCCTGCGCTTTTGCGGGAATGACGCAGACCGCAGGCCTTGTGGGATTGCCTGGTGGAAGAGGCGGGGGGAGTTGCTTGACACCCCCCTAGCGCCTAGGTAGGAGGTGTCGCCGCGATCGGCGGTCGCGGGGGTGTAGCTCAGTTGGTTAGAGCGCCGGCCTGTCACGCCGGAGGTCGCGGGTTCGAG
>JBGPTQ010000044.1:0-8926 GCA_041490725.1 Allostellaceae bacterium
CCAGACTGCGAGGCGCGCCCCGTCGGGCAAGGCGAGCGGCGGCCTTTCGGGAATCGCGGAATAATCGAGGCGTTCGGTCGGCAGCATCGGCACGGTCCTCCTCAGAACGTAAGCCAATTATCGCAGTCCCGGCGAAAGCCGAGACCCACCCATCAGAGGCACGAGCGGTGGCGCCGTGGGTCCCGGCTTTCGCCGGGACTGCGGTGTTTTCGGCATCTCATCCCGCTGCACGCGGTCGGGTTGCCAGATACCACTCGAGGATCTCGCGCCCCTGCCAGTGAACGACCCCGGCATGGCGGGCGATGTGGTCGTAGACGGCTTCGAGGTATTTGATGCGGTGCGGCTGGCCGCTGATATAGGGGTGGATCGCGATCGCCATGATCTTGGCGCGGCTTGCGCCCTCGGCGTAGAGCCGGTCGAAGCTGTCGATGCACCGCGTCGTGAAATAGGCCGATTCGTGGTGCTGCACGAGCATCATCGGAATGTCGTTGAGCTCGACCGTGTAGGGCAAGGTGACGAGCGGTCCGTTGGCGGTGGCAATCTCGGTCGGCTCGTCGTCATAGACCCAATCGCCGATGTATTTGACGCCGGCGGCGGCGAGCAGTTCGGGCGTCTCCTCGGTCTGGGTCAGCCCCGGGCCGAGCCAGCCGACCGGCTTCGCGCCGGTGAACCGCTCGATGATGGCGAGCGAGCGCTCGATCATCGCCTTCTGGTCGTCGACCCGGTGGATCGGCATCTGCTCATAGGCGTGGCCCATGAACTCCCAGCCGGCCTCCAACGCGGCGCGCGCGACCCTGATGTAATCCTCGCAGACCCGCGCGTTGATCGACAATGTCGGGGATATGCCGAGGCGGCGGAAAAACTCGAAGAAGCGCCACACCCCGACCCGCATGCCGTATTCGTGCCACGACCAGTTCGGCACGTCGGGCAGCAGCACCTGGTCGGTCGGCGCCGGCAGGACCTGACGCGCCATCGCCCTCGAAATGTCCCAGAATTCGAGATTGACGATGGTCCACACCACGAGCCGCGCGCCGCCCGGCAGTTTGAGCGGCGGCCGATCGACGATCGCGGAAAAGGGTGAGCGTTCGCGCGGGATCATGTCTCTCTCCCCGGGTTTACCTCGGCGATGCTGACTCGCGGGCAGGCCCCGATGCAATGTCATTGCATTGCAGCAATGCGGTGCTATATCGCCTCGGTGAGTTGACCTGCCTAAGTCGGCGTCGCAATTTTCAAAAAACCAGTGGGGGTGCCGCGACAGGCGGAGTGATGTGGGTACGCAATAACAAAGGCAATGTTTTCGTTGGCAATTTGCCGCCCGATTTCCCCGATGAGCGGCTGGCCGAGGCCTTCGACCCGTTCGGCATCGTGCTGACCGCCGCGGTTGCCCGCGACCCGTCGACCGGGGCGCGCCTGCGCTACGGTTTCGTCGATATCGCCACCGAACGCGCCGCGACCCAGGCGATCGCCGCGCTCGACGGCAGCGAGATCGACGGCTGCAAGCTCAATGTGAAGGCGAGGGAGCGTGCCAAGAAGCCGGCCACCGCTCGGCCGCGCCGGCCGGCGCCTCGCGCCGCGCCGCCGAACGGGATGTCGCGCGATGCCGCCGAGAGGCCGCCGCGCCATCTGCCGCAGCTTCCGCCCGAAACCGCGCACCCATCACCGAGCCAATCGGCACCAAGCCAATCGGCACCAAGCCAATCGGCACAGAGCCAACTGGCGCGCGAAGGGTTGCCCGAGATCGAGCCGCCGCCGCGCCGTGATTTCGAGGTCGTCCGTCGCCCGATTCGGCGCGGTACGCCTACCTTCCAGGTCGAGCGCCGCCCGCTGCCCCGGCGGGTGTAATCTCACTCGAGCAACACGACCCCGGCCGCGCGCATCGCCGCGAGCGCCCGCGCGAGCGAGAAGTCGACGTCGATCGCGCGGCTGGCATTGAGCGCAACCGCGGTCGCAAACCCGGCCGCGACGGCGTCGATCGCCGAAAAGAACACGCAGAAATCGGTGGCCAGCCCGCACAACGTCACGCGTTCGAACCCGCGTTCGCGCAGATAGCCGGCGAGCCCGGTCGGCGTCTTGCGGTCGTTTTCGCGAAACGCCGAATAGGAATCGATGGTCGCGCGGTAGCCTTTGCGGATGATCAGCTCGACCTGCGCGATATCGAGCCCCGGGTGGAACGCCGCGCCTTGGGTCCCTTGCACGCAGTGGTCGGGCCACAGCGTCTGCGGACCGTATTCGACCTCGATGGTCTCGAAGGGAGTTCGGCCGGGATGGGCGCTGGCGAAGGAGGCGTGCCCGGCGGGATGCCAGTCTTGGGTCAGGATCACATGGGCGAAATGCCGCGCCAGCCGGTTGACCACGGGCATGATCTCATCGCCCTGCGGCACGGCGAGCGCGCCGCCCGGGCAGAAATCGAGCTGCGGGTCGGCGACGATCAGAACCTCGCGTTCGTCCAAGGACCTGTTCATTTGTGACCCTCACCGCAGTCCTGTGGGCCTTCAGCCCACGGACTTGTTCCGTGGGGAAAGCCGGGACCCATTTCGGCCATGGATACCGGCTTGCACCGGTAATGCGGTTTAGATATCGGGTTCGGCCCCATGGCGGACCAGATGTTGCGGCGATAAAACGGCCGCGCGAAACCATCTCCTGGAGCGAGCAGTCATGGCCACGGACCCCGATTGCATCTTCTGCAAGATCGTTGCGGGCGAGGTGCCGTGCTTCAAGCTGTTCGAGGATTCGGAGACGCTCGCCTTCATGGACATCAATCCGGTCCATGATGGGCATTGCCTGATCATCCCCAAGGCGCATTACCCGAATGTCTTCGAGATCGCGCCCGAGGCCTTTGCCGCGGCCGCGCGCACCGCCATCAGGCTGGCCAAGGCGGTCAACGCGGCGGTCAAGCCAGACGGTCTCAACCTGATCCAGGCGAACGGCGTCGGGGCCGGACAGTCGGTGTGGCATTTCCACCTGCATGTGCTGCCGCGCCGGATCGATGACGGAGTGGCGATAAACTGGGACCCGAAGCCGGGGCACCGCGCCCATATCGCCGAGATCGCCGAGCGCATTCGCGGCTGTCTGTAGCCGGCGTCAGCCTTCGACCGGGGCGGCGTCGTCGACGACGAGCTGGACCGCGTCGCCGCCGCGATAGTCGTCGCGCCGCAAATGGCCGGCGAGATGGACGGCGCGGCCGCGCGCGGCGGCGAGAAACTCGCCAAGCGGCGTCTCGGCGACGCGAAAGGCGATCGCCTTCAAGTGGGCCGGCCCGAGCGCATCTGCCAAGGTGCAGCGCAGATGGCCGGTACCGACCGGCGCGACATGGGCGACGACGAGCCCGGGGAACGCGAAGCGCGGCTCGGGGTTGGCGGCGCCGAACGGCGCCAGCGCGTCGAGATGGTCGATCAGCCCGGCGACCGCGCCCGCCGCCGACAGCGCGCCGTCGATCGCCAGTTCGGGGACCAGCCGCTCGCCGCCCCGCCCGTCGCCCAGCCGCGCGGCGAGAAATTCGCGCAACGCGTCGAGATGGCCGGCGGCGACGGTGAAGCCGGCCGCCATCGCATGCCCGCCGCCATTGACGAGGAGCCCGGCCTGGCGCGCCGCGATGACCGCCGGGCCGAGCGCCACGCCGGGGACCGACCGGCCGGAGCCCCGGCCGATCCCGTCCCCAGTGGAGCTACTTAGCGCGACGACGCAGGCCGGGCGCTCGTAGCGCTCCTTGAGCCGCGCCGCGACAATGCCGATGACCCCGGGATGCCAGCCTTGGGCCGCGACGAACACCAGCGCCGGCGATTGCGGCCCGGCCTCGACCGCTGCGATCGCCGCCTCCAAGGTGCGCGCCTCAATCTCGCGGCGCTCGCGGTTGTAGCCGTCGAGCCGCGTCGCCAGCTCGGCGGCGAGCGCCGGATCGTCGGTGGCGAGCAGCCGCGCTCCCAAATCGGCGGCACCGACCCGGCCGCCGGCATTGACCCGCGGACCCAAGACGAAGCCGAGGTGGTAAGTGTCGAGCGGCGAGGTCACCCGGCCCACCGCGGCAAGCGCCCTGAGGCCCGGATTGGCCCCGTTTCGCGCCACGCGGATCCCCTGCGCGACCAATGCCCGGTTAACCCCGGTCAGCGGCACGACATCGCACACCGTGCCGAGCGCAACCAGATCGAGCCATTGCAAGAGGTCGGGCTCGGCACGATCGTCATACCAGCCGGCCTCGCGCAGCGCGCGGTTGAGCGCGACGACCAAGAGAAAGGCGACGCCGACCGCGGCGAGGGCGCCATGCGGGCTGGTTTCGTCGAGCCGGTTCGGGTTGATCAGGGCGAGCGCTCGCGGCAAGAGCGGCTCGCTCACGTGATGATCGACGACGATCACGTCGAGCCCGGCGTCGGCCGCGGCCGCCAGCGCATCATGCGCGGTCGCCCCGCAATCCACCGTCACGACGATTGCCGCCCCTTCGGCTTTGAGGCGCAGCAATGCCGGGGCGTTCGGCCCGTAACCTTCGCGCAGCCGATCGGGGACATAGACCGAGGCATCCCCGCCGACCGCCGCGAAGAAGCGCAGCAGCAGTGCCGCCGAGGTCGCGCCATCGACATCGTAATCGCCGAATACGACGACCCTCTCGCCACCCCGGATCGCCCGCACCAGGCGCTCGACCGCCGGCATCATGTCGCGCAGATGCGCCGGATCGGGCAGAAGCTCGCGTAGGCGCGGCGCGAGAAAGCCGGGTGCCTCGGCCAGGCCGATGCTGCGTTGCGCCAGGAGGCGGGCGACGATCTCGGGCAGCGCGAGGCGCTCGGCGATCGCCGCTGCCTCGCCACCATCGGCGGCGCGGGCGCGCCAGCGCCGGCCGCAGACCGAGCGCTCGACGCCGAGGAAGGCCGACGCTTGAGGATTATTCACCAGGGCATCCTCACCCTCGCGCAAGCGGGGGTCCAGGACGAAGATCGCAGCCTCGGCGTCCCTCGGCTGCTGGTGTCGCGGGGATGGCCGGGGCTGGTCGGCGCCGCAGAATCGGCTCGCGGAACCCGGTCGTGGTGGGTTTCGCGATGCTCAACCCACCCTACGGCGTCGTGCTTCGTAGGATGTTGGGGTGGACGGCCCCCGACGGCATCGAATGTGCCAGGCTGTGAAGGTCAACAACGCGGCCAAGGGAGCCGCCCAATGACGATTATCAGGATTGGCCTGGATACTTCCAAGCATGTCTTTCAGGCGCACGGCGTCGACGAGAGCGAGCAACCGGTCCTGCGGCGCAGCGAGGTGGAGAAGTTCTTCACCAAGCTGGCGCCGACCCGGATCGGGCTGGAGGCGTGCGGCGCCTCGCATTACTGGGCGCGCCTGTTGCGCGGGCTGGGACACGAGGTGGTGCTGATGCCGCCGCAATACATCAAGCCCTATGTCAAGCGCGGCAAGAACGACGCGCTCGATGCCGCGGCGATCTGCGAAGCGATGAGCCGGCCGGGGATGCGCTTTGTGCCGGTCCGATCGGTCCGCCCTGGCTGACGCTCGGCGGCGCGGTCAGCTTTTCGCTCAAGGTGAGCGACCCCAAGGCGTTCGGTTCGGGCCGGCACTTTGCTGCCTCGCTCGGCGTGACGCCGAGCGAGAACTCGTCCGGCGGACGACACCGCCAGGGGCGCATCAGTTGGCAAGGCGACGAAGGCCTGCGCCGACTGCTCGTGCTCGGCGCAACTGCCGTCATCCGCTCTGCCAAGGCGGGCCGAGCGTCGCCCTGGCTGATCAATTTGCTGGCGCGAAAGCCCAAGAAGCTCGCGGCAATCGCGCTGGCCGACAAGATGGCCCGGATCCTGTGGGCCATGATGGTGAGCGGCGAAGTCTACCGCCGGCCGCAGCAGCCGGCCTAGCCGGGGCACCATCGCTACCCGACCTGGCGCTTGCCTGGACAAGAGCGAGATGGCGATCGGTCGAGCCGAGGATCGGGACACCCCGTTCAACCCTGTGGGGCTCCAACCCCGCCAGGATGTTTGGCACCCGGTCCGCGTAATCCATCTGGGCCAGCGGTCAATCCGACCGCATACACAGGCCGGACACATGACCGCAACCGACCAGACCCGTCGCAGCCGCAAAAAGCCCTTGCACAGCGGGGGCCGTCCACACATGGGTTGAGCACAGCGAAACCCATCTTGCCCGCGACGGCGCTATGTCGATGGGTTTTCCCCGGCTTTCGCCGGGGTCAACCCATGCTACGAATGGGTCTGGCCCTGCAGACGCGATGTTGCGGCGCAGCAAATGTTGGGTTAAAATGTCTGCCTAATTTTTCAGCATTTTGGTGAATTGAGTAATCCGTGAGCATTTTCCTCGGTTCCGTCGCGCTCGCAGACCCGGTCATCCTGGCGCCGATGTCGGGGGTGACCGATCTGCCGTTCCGTCGCATCGTCAAGCAACATGGCGCCGCGCTCGTCGTCTCCGAAATGATCGCGAGCGAGGCGGCGATCCGCGCGACGCGGCAATCCTTGACCATGGCGCAAAGCTGCCCCGAGGAGCAGCCGATGGCGGTCCAGCTCGCCGGCTGCGAGCCGCGCATCATGGCCGAGGCGGCCAAGCTCAACGCCGATCGCGGAGCATGCCTCATCGACATCAATTTCGGCTGCCCGGTCAAAAAGATCGTCAACGGCCATGCCGGCTCGGCGCTGATGAAGGACGAGCTGCACGCCGCGCGCATCCTCGAAGCGACGGTCGGGGCGGTCGATCTGCCGGTCACCCTCAAGATGCGCACCGGCTGGGACGACCGCGATCGCAACGCGCCCCGCCTCGCGCGCATTGCCGAATCCTGCGGCATCCGCATGATCACGGTGCACGGCCGCACCCGCTGCCAGCTCTATGCCGGGAGCGCCGATTGGCGGTTTATTCGCGAGGTCAAGGAGGCGGTCTCGATCCCGGTGATCGTCAATGGCGACATCACCAGCCTCGACGACGTCGATCAGGCCCTCAAGGAGTCGGGCGCCGATGGCGTGATGGTCGGCCGCGGCTGCTACGGACGGCCGTGGCTGATCGGGCAGATCATCGAGTGGTTGCGCAACCGGCGCTGGCTCCCCGACCCGCCGCTTGGCGAGCAATTCGATATCGTCCGCGGCCATTACGACGACATGCTGAGCCATTACGGCACAGAAATTGGCCTGCGCATCGCCAGGAAGCATCTCGGCTGGTATTCGAAGGGGCTGCCGGGGTCGGCGGAATTCCGCGCCGCCGTCAACCGGACCGAGGAGGTGTCGCGGGTCAAGGCGCTGGTGCGCGCCTTCTACGAGCCGCTCATCGAGATCCCCTCCCGGTGCAGCCCCCACCCCAACCCTCCCCCGCTTGCGGGGGAGGGCGCTCTCCGAGACCGCGCCCTCAACCACCCTCCCGCGCTTTGCCTCCTCCCTAACCCTCCCCCGCTTGCGGGGGAGGGCAGGGTGGGGGCTGAGGCCGCCTGATGCTGAGCTCTTTACGGCGCGGCCGCTCTGCCGCCGCATCGCCGGCCGTAGGTCCCGATGCTGCGGCGCTGCTCGCCGCGTTGCCCAATCCGGTGATCGCGCTCGACCGTGGCGGCGCGGTGCGCTTCGTCAATCCGGCGGCGGAGCAGTTTTTTGGAGTCAGCGCCGCAGCGCTGATCGGCCATCCGCTCGCCCATGTCATCGTACCGCACAGCCCGCTGTTCATTCTCGCTGATGCGGCCTGGCGCAGCGGCGGGTCGATCGCCGAATACGACGTGCCGCTCGAAGGCCCGCGCTTTGCCGCCCGATCGGTGACGATCGAGGGCGCGCCGGCCGGCGAGGGGGCCGACTTTCTGGTGCTGACGCTGCACGAGCGCTCGATGGCCGACAAGATGGACCGCCAACTGACCCACCGCAATGCGGCCCGTTCGATCACCGCCATGGCGGCGATGCTGGCGCATGAGGTGAAAAACCCGCTGTCGGGAATTCGCGGCGCGGCACAGCTTTTGGAAGAGGATGCCGATGCGGCCGGGCGCGAGCTGACCCAGCTGATCTGCGACGAGACCGATCGCATCGTCGCGCTGGTCAACCGCATGGAGGCCTTCGCCGGCTACGCTCCGATCACCCGCGATGAGGTCAACATTCACGAGGTGCTCGACCGCGTGCGCAAGATCGCACAATCGGGCTTCGCCCGGCATGTGCGCTTCAATGAGGATTACGATCCCTCGCTGCCGGCGGTGCATGGCGACCGCGACCTTCTGCTTCAGGTATTTCTCAATCTCGTCAAGAACGCGGCCGAGGCGGCGCCGATCGCAGGCGGCGAGATCGTGCTGACGACCGCCTATCGCCACGGGCTGCGCCTCGCTGCACCAGGCGGCGACGGCCGCCGCCATCTGCCGCTGATGGTGTCGGTGGCCGATAACGGCAGCGGCATCCCCGACGACCTCAAACCGCACCTGTTCGATCCGTTCGTCACGACCAAGCGCAACGGAACTGGCCTTGGTCTTGCACTGGTCGCCAAGGTGATTGGCGACCACGGCGGCGTCATCGAGTTCGACAGCCAGCCCCGGCGCACGGTATTCCGGGTGTTTCTGCCTGTCGTTACGCCAGGGGGCGTTACGCCGACGGGGGTTGCGTAAAACGGCAGCGGCTGATGAGCGCGACAATTCTGGTGGCTGACGACGACCGGGCGATCCGCATGGTGCTGAACCAGGCGCTCGCCCGGCTCGGGCATGATGTGCGGACGACCGGCAACGCGGCGACGCTGTGGCGCTGGGTCGCCGACGGCGAGGGCGATCTCGTCATCACCGACGTGATCATGCCGGACGAGAACGGCCTGGACCTGATCCCGCGCATCAAAAAGCTCCGCCCCGAGCTGCGCGTCATCGTGATGAGCGCGCAGAGCACGCTGATGACCGCGGTGAAGGCGACCGAGCGCGGCGCCTTCGAGTATCTGCCAAAACCGTTCGATCTGCGCGAGCTGGTCAGCGTCGTCGAGCGCGCGCTGAGTGCGCCTCAGA
>JBGPTQ010000045.1:0-8842 GCA_041490725.1 Allostellaceae bacterium
AGCTTGCGCAGGGCCTGGCTCATCAGCCGCGCATGCAGCCCCATATGGCTGTCGCCCATCTCGCCTTCCAATTCGGCGCGCGGCACCAGCGCGGCGACCGAATCGATGACGAGCACGTCGATCGCCCCGGAGCGCACCAGCGTGTCGGCGATCTCGAGTGCCTGCTCGCCGGCATCGGGCTGCGAGATCAAGAGATTGTCGATATCGACCCCGAGCTTCTTCGCATAAGGCGGGTCGAGCGCATGCTCGGCGTCGATAAAGGCGCAGGTGCCGCCGCCCTTCTGCGCCTCGGCGATGACATGAAGCGCGAGGGTGGTCTTGCCGGAGCTTTCCGGGCCGTAGATCTCGACGACGCGGCCGCGCGGCAACCCCCCGATGCCGAGCGCGATGTCGAGCCCGAGCGAGCCGGTCGAAATCACATCGCAATCGGATGCCGCCTCCCGCGAGCCGAGCTTCATGATCGAACCCTTGCCGAAGGCGCGCTCGATCTGCGAGAGGGCCGCATCCAAAGCCCGCTGCTTGTCCATCAAATCCTTGTCCAAAAGGCGCAACGCGGTCTGCATGATCCCGCTCCCTCCCTTATTCCACACCGGGCCGAGCCGCGCAACGCGCGGCAGAACGAGAATGTACATGGTTTGTTCCAACATGCAACTGATGAGTTATCGTCCGATGCGACGCTGCATTGGCATCCCGCGTTGCGTCGCCTCGCGCCACGGCGACGTCTCACCGGCCGGGCGCCCCCTCAGAATGAGGCCATGGCTGTGATGTCATTAACAAAAACCATCCTCCCGAGTGCGAGCGAAGCGAGCAGTCGAAGGAGGCACGATATCCGTCCAGATTTCAAACCGCGGGACTGCCCGGCAACAGGGTTGATTCGGCGCGGCGACGCCCCATGCTTAAGACGCGCCCCGTCCTCTGTCATTCTCGCGCGGAGCCGTCAGATGTTCATCCAGACCGAGCAGACGCCGAACCCGGCCACGCTGAAATTCCTGCCCGGCTGCACCGTGATGGAGTCGGGGACCGCCAATTTCCCGGAGCGCGGCGCGGCCGCGCGCTCGCCGCTCGCCGAGCGCCTGTTCCAGCTTGCCGAAGTCACCGGGGTTTTTCTCGCCACCGATTTCATCACCGTAACGAAGAATGGCGACAGCGAGTGGCATCAGCTGAAGCCGGCGGTGCTCGCCGCGATCATGGAGCATTTTACGGCGGGGCGGCCGGTCATCATCGGCGACCAGAGCGAGGCGGCTGGCGAGGCTGCCGAAGAGGACGACGAGATCGTCTCCCAGATCAAGGAGCTGTTGGAAACCCGGGTACGCCCGGCGGTGGCGATGGATGGCGGCGACATCACCTTCGAGGATTTCGAGGACGGCATCGTCTACCTGCACATGCAGGGCTCGTGTTCGGGATGCCCGAGTTCGACCGCCACGCTCAAGGCCGGCATCGAGAACATGTTGCGGCATTACATCCCCGAAGTCATCGAGGTGCGCGCCGTCTGACCGGCAGCGCGCCTACCCTCCTCGCGATCGAGACGGCCGGATCGGCCTGCTCGGCGGCCGTCGCCCGCGACGGCGCGGTGTTGGCGGCCGAGCTGCGGGTGCTGCGCCACGGCCATGCCGAGGCGCTCTTCCCGATGATCGAGCGGGTAATGGGAGAGGCCGGGCTGGCGCCGTCGCAACTCGACGCTGTCGCTGTCGCGATCGGGCCGGGCGGGTTCACCGGGATCAGGGTTGGCCTCGCCGCCGCGCACGGCATAGCGCTCGCGGTCGGGGCACGGCTCGTCGGAGTCAGCAGCTTTGCAGCGGTCGCCGCCCGCGCGACGGGCAAGGGCGACCCCGCTTGCGAGACGCTGCTGGTCGCGCTCGACAGCCGGCGGGCCGATCTCTATGTGCAGCTGTTCGCGCGTGACGCGCTATCTCCGCTGGCCGCGCCGCAAGCTCTGCTCGCCGACCGCCTCGAAGACTATGTCGCGCGCTTTGCGTCAAGCCTCCCTGGGGGGGCGCGGCTGCTGATTGCCGGCGATGCCGCCGAGGCCGCGGCAGCCGCGCTCGGTGGGCGCGTCCGCTGGGCCATCGTGGGCGATTCGGCGCCCGATGCGCAGGGCGTTGTCGCCGCGGTGCTCGTTGAACTGGGCTCCGCTGCGATGGCCGGCCCGGTGCGGCCGCTCTATCTGCGGCCGCCCGACGTGACCCTGCCAAAGCGCCCCCCGGCAGAGCGCCCCCTGGCAAAGCGGCCCGCGGCCGATCCCGGGCGCCGCGCGGTGAGCCGGCACATCACCCCCGTCATCGCCCCTGCCCCGACCGGCGCGGCCTTGCCGCTAGCGGCGATGCACCGCGCCTGCTTCCCGGAGGATCCGTGGGACGCGGCCGCGCTCGAGCGGATCCTCACGCTGTCCGGCGGGTTTGGCTATCTGGCGTGGCAAGGGGACACCCCTGCCGGCTTTATCCTGGCGCGCGATCTCGGTGGCGAAGTCGAGATTCTGTCGGTTGGGGTGTTGCCCCCGTGGCGCCGCCGGAGCATCGGACGCGCGCTCATCGACTCGGTCGTCGCGGAAGCCGAGCGCCGCCGCATCGGCTCGATCGTGCTTGAAGTGGCAACCGACAACGAGGCGGCGCGCCGGCTCTATGCCGCTTTGGGTTTTGTTCAGGTCGGCCGGCGTCCGCGCTACTACCGCCACACGGGCGGCAAGGCAGATGCCTTGATTATGCGTCGCGGCATTACCGGCGAGCCGTCGGCCGGGTGATAGCCCGACCGGCATTGCTCCATCCCGTTGGTCGGGCGAGGACGAGCAGCGCCTCGCCGAACCTGTTTGAGACGGACGCTACTGCGGCGCTGGGGCGCTGGGGCGCTTCCCCGCTTCGGCAACTTGCCGCGCCGCCGGTCGATCGGGAGAATACGAGCAAAGTTCGTATTGCATTGCCAACAATCATTACTTATATTTTCCAAACAGTCGATGCCAGGAAGAGCGTCATGGATAACACTGAGCAATCAAACGAGTTGTTGACCCTGACAACGGAAATCGTCGCCGCGCACGTGTCCCACAACACAGTGGCGCTCGGCGATCTGCCCCAGCTGATCAATCAAATCTACAACTCGCTCGCCAATATCGGCACCGCCCCAGCGGCGCCAGCGGCGCGCCCGCAACCCGCGGTCAGCATCAAAAAGTCTATCCAGCCGGATTTCATCGTCTGCCTGGAGGACGGCAAGAAACTCAAAATGCTGAAGCGCCACTTGAAGACGGCCTACAACCTGTCCCCCGAGGCGTATCGCGAGCGCTGGAACCTGTCGTCGGATTATCCGATGGTCGCACCGAATTACGCGCGCCAGCGCAGCCGGCTGGCGAAGGAGATCGGCCTTGGCACGCGGGCGCGCCGCGCCCGGGCTTGAGCGCCCGCCGCTCGTTGCTTGACCGTTGCTCGGGGCCATAGGCTGGCCCGGTGGGTTCGGCTATACTGCCGCCGGTACGCTCTGCCCGGAACGCGATGCGATGATCTCCCACCTCGAGCAGCTGTGTCTCGACAAAGGGTTGAAGATGACCGAGCAGCGCCGCGTCATCGCGCGTGTGCTGTCGGACTCGGCCGACCATCCCGATGTCGAGCAGGTCTACCGCCGCGCTACCGCGCTCGATCCGCGGATCAGCATCGCCACGGTCTATCGCACCGTGCGGCTGTTCGAAGAGGCCAACATCCTCGCCCGCCACGATTTCGGAGATGGCCGCTCCCGCTATGAAGAAATGCCGAGCGCCCATCACGATCACCTGATCGATCTGCAGAGCGGCCGGGTCATCGAATTCCGCAACGAGGAGATCGAGAAGCTGCAGCAGATCATCGCCGATGGGCTCGGCTACGATCTGGTCGGGCACCGCCTCGAACTTTATGCGTTGCCGCGGCGGGGCAAGCAAAATTCGGAGCAGGGCTGATGCCGCGTGCTTGCCGAATATGGCCTCGCACGGTCCCGGTTGCCGCCCCGTTGCAGCGCGATCAAGCCGACCCGCCCTGTCCGCGGGATCGCCTCGCGTGATCACCGCCGCCACGGCTCGGTCGAGGCTGCCGGGCGAGACGGCGGCAAGCCTGCCGCCCGGCGCGGGCGCCGCGCGGGTCGTCGATATCGTGTCCGGCTCGCTCCAGGTGCGCCTGGCGGAAAGTGCCGCCGATATCGACGCGGCGCAGGCGCTGCGCTATCGGATTTTCTACGAGATCATGGGCGCGCTGCCGCTGCCGGGCATGGCACAACAGCGCCGCGACAGCGACGGCTACGACGAGATCTGCGATCATCTGCTGGTGTTCGATCACAGCCGGGGCAGCGGCGCGGAGGCCGTCGTCGGGACCTACCGCCTGATCCGGCGCGAAGCGGCGGCGCGGTTCGGGGCGTTCTATTCGGCCGCCGAATACGACATCGCGCCGCTGATCGCCTATCCCGGCGAGATTCTCGAACTGGGGCGCTCCTGCGTCGATGCCGGATACCGCGCACGGCCGGTCATGCAGCTGCTGTGGGGCGGCATCTCGACTTATGTCTCGCACTACGACATCGCGTTGATGTTCGGCTGCGCGAGCCTGCCCGGCACCGACCCGGAGGCGTTGGCAGCACCACTTTCCTACCTCTACTACCACCACCTGGCCCCGCCGGCATTGCGGGCGCGGGCTTTGCCGGAGCGTTTTGTCGACATGCGCCGGCTCGATCCCGCAGCGCTCGAACCGGCCCGCACGCTCGCGGCGCTGCCGCCGCTGATCAAGGGGTATTTGCGCCTGGGCGGGTTCGTCGGCGACGGCGCGGTCATCGACGAACAATTCAACACCACCGATGTCTGCATCGTCGTCAAGACCGATCTCGTCGCTGAAAAGTATTCGCGGCATTACGAGCGGCAATCGAAAGAAACATGGGCGGCGTAGAACGCATGGGCTCGCCGGCGCTGAGGGCATGGCGGCTGGCGATCTATCTCGCCTGGACCTTCCTCTTGATGCCGGTACAGGCGTTCGGCCTGGCATTTAGGCGGCCTTGGACGGCGACCTTCCCGTGCTTTTATCACCGCCGGTGCTGCCGCATTCTCGGTTTGCGGGTGCGCCGGATCGGGCATCCGACGCAGGCCTGCCCGGTGCTGTTTGCCGCCAATCACATCTCCTATCTCGACATCACCGTATTCGGCTCGCTGATCGCCGGCTCGTTCATCGCCAAGCGCGAAGTCGCACGCTGGCCGCTGTTCGGCTGGCTCGCGCTGCTGCAGCGCTCGGTGTTCATCGACCGCCAGGTGCGCAGCACCGCACAGCAGCGCGACAGCATCGCGGGCCGGCTCGCGGCCAAGGAAGCGCTGATCCTGTTCCCGGAGGGCACGAGCGGCGACGGCAACCGCGTTCTTCCGTTCAAGAGCGCGCTGTTCAGCGTCGCCGACCACGCGGCAACCGGACCCGTGACGGTGCAACCCGTGTCGATCGCCTACACAAGGCTCGACGGCATGCCGATCGGGCGCCGTTTGCGGCCGCTTTTCGCCTGGTACGGGGCAATGGCGATGGCACCGCATTTGTGGACGATGCTGGGCCTCGGCACGGTTGAGATCGTCGTCGAATTCCATCGCCCGACGACGCTTGCCGATTGCGGCTCGCGCAAGGCGCTGGCCCGCTACTGTCAGGAGCGCGTCGAGGGCGGCCTCGCCAACGCATTGAGCGGCCGGCGCGGCCCGCCACCCGAAGCGCCCCGCACGCCGGAGCGCCAGCCCACCGCCGCCGATACCGCAGCCCCGGCGCTGGGATGACCCCGCTGCCTCGCCATCGCCGCAGGTGCCTATGAAAAAACGCCTCTTCATCAAGACCTACGGCTGCCAGATGAACGTCTACGATTCGGCGCGCATGGCCGACCTGATGGCGCCCCTTGGCTATGCCCCGGCGGCGAGCCCCGAAAGCGCCGATCTCGTCATCCTCAATACCTGCCATATCCGCGAGAAGGCGGCGGAAAAGATGTTCTCCGAGCTTGGCACGATCCGCCGGCTCAAGCGGGCCCGGGAACGAGAAGGCGGCCGGATGATCGTCGCGGTCGCCGGCTGCGTCGCGCAGGCGGAAGGGGCCGAGATCCTGGAACGCGCGCCCTTCGTCGATATCGTCTTCGGACCCCAGGCCTATCATCGCTTGCCCGAGATGGTGGCGCGGGCCGCGCGGGCGGTCGGCGAGCAAGTCCTCGACACGAGCTTTCCGGCCGAGCCCAAATTCGATCACCTGCCCGAGACGTCCGCGGCCCCGGGGGTCAGCGCATTTCTGACGGTGCAGGAGGGCTGCGACAAGTTCTGTACCTTCTGCGTCGTGCCTTATACGAGGGGGGCGGAATACTCCCGCCCGGCGGCCGAGATCATCGCCGAGGCAGGCCGGCTCGCCGCTGCCGGCGCGCGCGAGATCACGCTTTTGGGTCAGAACGTCAATGCCTATCACGGCGCCGCGCCGCCAAATGGACCGACGGGAGGCGGGAAGTGGGGGCTGGGCGAGCTGATCGGCGCCCTCGCCGGTATCCCGGGCCTTGCCCGCCTGCGCTATACGACCTCGCATCCGAGCGATGTCGATGACGGGCTCATCGCCGCGCATCGCGACGTGCCGGCATTGATGCCGTTTCTCCACCTGCCGGTGCAGAGCGGCTCCGACCGCGTGCTCGCGGCGATGAACCGGCGGCACACCGCCGACCAGTATCGCCGCACCGTCGAGCGGCTGCGCCGCGCCCGCCCGGATTTGGCTTTGTCATCGGATTTCATCGTCGGATTTCCGGGCGAGAGCGAGGCCGATTTCCGCGCGACCACAGATCTTGTCAGCGATATCGGCTTCGCCCAGGCCTTCTCGTTCAAATATTCGCCGCGGCCCGGCACCCCCGCCGCCAGCGCCGCCGACCAGATACCGGAACCGGTCAAGGCCGAGCGGCTGGCCGCCTTGCAGGCGCTGTTGGCGCAGCAGCAGCGCGCGTTCAACCAATCCTCTATCGGCCGCGTTCTGCCGGTCCTGTTCGAAAAGCCGGGACGGCATCAGGGACAGCTCGTCGGCCGCAGCCCCTATCTGCAAAGC
The DNA here is from genome assembly GCA_041490725.1 of Allostellaceae bacterium. Taxonomy (GTDB): domain Bacteria; phylum Pseudomonadota; class Alphaproteobacteria; order ATCC43930; family CGMCC-115725; genus DATARH01. The sequence goes on from JBGPTQ010000045.1 coordinate 7,026, forward strand.
GTCCATGCCGAAGCGGGGGCGGAGCAGATCGGCGAGGTCGTCCCGGTGAGGATCTGTGCCGCGCAGCCCAATAGCCTCGCCGGCACGATCGTGCCCCAATCGCCGGTGGGATCGCCGGCCGCGGCAGAGACGGCAGCAGAGGCGCCCCTTTCAGCGCGCGAAGACGCGCACCTGGCGGGCGGTGCTCCGCGAGCGGAGCACCGGGCATGAGCGCGCTTCCGCCGGGAATCGCCGCCGAGATCGCGGCCGCGGGGCGAAGCCAGCTCGAATTCGACGACAATCTGCTGTTGCCGGCGCTCTACGGCGAGCGCGACCAGCATCTCGACCGCATCGAGCGCCAGCTCGGCGTGTCGCTGGTGCCGCGCGGCAACCGGCTCTCGATCGCCGGGCCCGCCTCGGCCACCGAGGTCGCCCGGCTGGCGCTGTCCCGGCTCTATGACCGGCTGAAGCGGGGTAACGAGATCGACACCGCTTCGGTCGAGGCCGCGCTGCGGCTGGCGCAGGCCGAGATCGACGACAAGAGCCTCAGCCTGTGGCGGGACGAATCCGGGTTCCGCACCCGCAAACGGCGGATCGCGCCGCGCAGTGCCGGGCAGGCCGGCTACGTCAAGGCGATGCGCGAGCACGAGCTGGTGTTCGGTCTCGGCCCCGCCGGTACCGGCAAGACCTATCTCGCGGTTGCCGCCGCGATCGATCTCTTGATGGCCGGCCGCGTGGAGCGGATCATCCTGTCGCGACCCGCGGTCGAGGCCGGCGAGCGGCTCGGCTTCCTGCCGGGCGATCTGCGCGACAAGGTCGACCCCTATCTGCGGCCGATCTTCGATGCGCTCAACGACATGCTGCCGGCCGACCAGCTCGCCAAGCGGCTCGCCAGCGGCGAGATCGAGGTGGCACCGATCGCGTTCATGCGCGGGCGCACGCTGTCCCACGCCTTTGTGATCCTCGACGAGGCGCAGAACACCTCGCCGGTGCAGATGAAGATGTTCCTGACCCGCCTTGGCGAGGGCTCGCGCATGGTCGTCACCGGCGACCCGACGCAGGTCGATTTGCCGCCCGCGAGCCGATCGGGCCTCTCCGACGCGCTCGAAGCGCTGCGCGGCGTCGACGACGTCGCGATCGTGCGCTTCACCGAAAAGGATGTGGTGCGCCACCCGCTGGTGGCGCGGATCGTCGGCGCCTACGAAGCGCGCGATCGCGCGGCGCGCGGCGACGACCCGCCAGGCTAGGAAGGCGAGATGAGCGACCTGCCGGCGGAGCCCTTTTCCGTCGAGGTCTCGGTCCATTGCGATGCCTGGCTTGCCGCCTGCCCCGATGCCGCAGCGCTTGCCGCGACGGCGGCGCGTGCCGCGCTGGCTCGTACCGCCCTGGCTCGTACCGCCCGCCCGGTGGCCGGCCGGCCGGCCGGGCATCTCATCCTCGGGGTGATCCTGACCGACGATGCCGAGCAGCGTCGGCTGAACCGGACCTATCGCGGCACGGACGCGCCGACGAACGTGCTGTCCTTTGCGCTGGCTGATTTGGCCACCGATCCGGCATCAGCCGCGGCGCCGGCGGGTTCGTCAGTGCTGCTCGGGGATGTCGTCCTCGCCCTCGCAACGATCGAGCGCGAAGCGGCCGAGCAGCACAAGAAGCTGGCCGACCATCTGCGTCACCTCGTCGTTCATGGCGTGCTTCATCTGCTCGGTTTCGACCATCAGGGCGAGGCCGCGGCCGCTTCCATGGAGGCGCGCGAGGTCGAGATATTGCAGAGTTTGGGGGTGCCAGATCCTTATCGCGATACCATGTGAACAGGTAAACCCGGACCGCCTGTAGATGAC
>JBGPTQ010000046.1:0-8760 GCA_041490725.1 Allostellaceae bacterium
CGAGATCGAGAAGCTGCACGCCGTGATCGGGCAGCTCACGGTGGAACGCGATTTTTTAGCCAGGCGGTCCGGCAGATGAGCGTCCCGGACCGCCGAGCGCTCGTTGATCGCGCCCGGGGTCGCGCCCGGGGTCGCGACCAGCGCGAGCCGACTGGGTCGCGTTTTACAATCACCGACGGCCGCATCAGGCGCTGGCGAACCGGACGCCGATCGCGGTCTGGCGCGACTCTATCGCCACGGGACAAGCCCGCGGGCTGAAGGCCCACGGCGGGCTCGGCCAGGAGGCGGTGGATATGACGCTGCGCTTGGACAACGCTGGCGCGTTGCCCCCATACCCACCGCCGCAGCAGCAACAACTTCTCGTAGCTTGACGATATTAGGGGGTCGGAGCGGCGGCGCTTCCAACTAAAAAACCGGCACCTGTGGTCCCATGGATGGGGTCCACTTCACAATATCGAAATCGTCAAGCGCTCCGACCAGGCCAAAGGCTTCGTCGTCCTGCCCAAACGCTGGGTCGTCGAGCGCACCTGGCCTGGCTCAACCGTTGCCGCCGGCTGGCCAAGGATTGGGAGAACCTCAACCGCAAGGCGCTTGCCTTCCTGCGTCTCGCATCAATCCGCCTGATGCTTCGAAAACTATGCAACCCCGCATAATGTTCCCGGACAGACTCTGAGATTCTGGCGACTCCGCTCAATGACGAACTCCGCCATGCCATCCCCGTTGAACCAGTAGATAAAGGCGACTGAGTTCATATCCCGGCTCGTATCGGGAAACGCCAGAAATCCTTCGAGAAGGAGATCACGATCTTCCTCCATATCGAATTGAAACCATTCACCAGCAAGGCTGACAGCAAGGATAGATTTCGTGCCAGATCCAAGAGCCGATAGTTGCGCCCGTAATTGGGATGGCCCGCGGCGATCTCGGGATTGATGGAATTAAATAACATTGCCCCCAATATAGAGATCACGGGGATCAAAAGGAATGAAACAATCGCGAGCACGTAATATTTTTTGAACATATGGAGTATTGACCCCTAACCGGCAAAAACTTATGACTTTGTTTCCGGTGAGATCGATATCTTGTTGGGGGAGGCGGGTGAGCGGCGGCGATGATCCCGATCAACCGGCGCGGTCGGTCGCGCGGATCTTCTCGCTGATTGGGCGGTAGAGCCGAACCCGCGGGTCACGGCGCGCGAGCGGGATGAGCGGCGCCGGGTCGCGCACCACCGCCAGCCCGCATTCGCCGAGCGTGCGGTCGAGCCCGACCCCGCACAGCCAGTTGACCGCGATCCCGTCCGGCAGCGCAGCATCGCGCGCATCGCGCAGCACCAAGAGATGGGCATCGGCCGGCACCTCCGGGGTCGCATCGAGACCCCCTTTCGGCGCGAGCGTAGCTCGCGCCTGTCGGGCCGGCGCATCTTCGATGCGCCGGAGCAGATTGCGGTGCCAATTGGTCTGCAGCGAGCGCCACTCGCCGGTCGAAGCCGGCCCGCCGCGGGAGCGGTAGGCCGGGCTGTCGAACAGCGCGGCCGAGGCGACCTCGTGCAGCGCGAGATAGGGCGACGGCGTCGCGACGACCGCCTTGAAGCGCTGCGAGGCGTGGAACCCCGGCACGCTCAGCAATACCCCGATATGGGCGAGATACCAGGCGTGCCATTCGGCCTCGCGCTCGGGATGCGGGAACGCCATTTCGACCATGTAGATCACTGCCCGCTCCCCGCGCCGCCTTGCCGCCAACTCCTGGCTGGCAACTCTACAATGCGCGCCGCGCCGCAGACAAATACCGGCGCGGCGAGTAGAGTGTGGCGCCGCCCAAGCGCGGCGACCGTGACGGCGGGGAAAGAGGTGTCGTGATGGCCGACGCGAAGATGGGACGCCGCGGCGCAGCGCCGGATTTCGATGAACTGTTGGCAGCGGCCGAAGCTCTGGTGCCGGCGTTGCGCGAGCGCGCCGGGCAGGCCGAAGAGCTGCGCCGGCTGCCCGACGAGACGATCGCCGATCTGCATCGCACCGGTTTGTTCCGCATTCTGCAGCCCGGACGCGTCGGCGGCAGCGAATTACCCTTCCGCTCGATCGTCGAGCTGGTCGCGGTGATCGGCCGGGGCTGCGGCTCGACCGCCTGGGTGCTGGCCAATCTCGCCGCGCATCATTGGCTGCTCGGCATGTGGCCGCAAGAGGCGCAGGACGAGATCTGGGGCGAGTCGCCCGACAATCTGATCGGCTCGGCGCTGATCTTCCCGCGCGGCCGCGCCCGGCGCGTCGACGGCGGCTACCATTTGTCCGGGCGCTGGCCGTTTTCGAGCGGGATCGATGCCGCTTCGTGGAACCTGTTCGGCGCGATCGTGCACGACGAGGAGGCGGGGATCAGCGAGCCGCGCATCTTCCTGGTGCCGGCCCGCGATTACACGATCATCGACACCTGGCACGTGATCGGCCTCGCCGGCACCGGCAGCAAGGACGTCGCGGCCGAGGACGTGTTCGTCCCCGACTATAGGAGCCTCGCGGGCGCCCAGATCACCGGTGGACCCAACCCGGGGAGCCGGGTCAATCAATCGATCCTCTACCAGCTCCCCGCCGTCAGCCTCTTTGCCTTTTGCATCGCCGGCGTCTCGCTCGGCATCGCCCAGGGCGCGATCGAATACTTCGCCGAGACGACGCGCACCCGCCTCAGCAACTACACCGGCCGCAACCTCGCCGATTTCAATACGCTGCAGGTCCATCTCGCCGAGGCGGCGGCGATTGCCGACGCGGCGCATGCGGTCATGCTCAGCGATTGCGACGAGGCCGAGCGGATCGTCGCCGACGGCGGAGTGCCAAGCCTCGATCAGCGCGCCCGCTATCGCCGCGACGGCGCCTATGCCGCGACCCTTTGCACCCGGGCGGTCGATGTGCTGTTCACCGCTTCCGGCGGCGGCGCGATTTATGCGCGAAACCCATTGCAGCGCGCCTTCCGCGACGTCCATGCCGCCAACGCGCATTACGTCCTCAACTGGGATATCAACGGCGCGATGTACGGGCGCGTGGCGCTTGGGCTGTCGCCCGACGCGACGCTGTAAACGCGAAATCGGGGAACGATCGTGTCAAAGGATATTCCGGGCAGCCATCAGGCTGACGTGCACAGCACCTCGGCCGAGGGCTTCAACGTCCGCGAACTGCGCAACGCGCTCGGCTCTTTCGCCACCGGGGTCACCATCGTCACGACGCGCAGCCGCGACGGCAAGCTCCACGGGATGACGGCAAACTCCTTCACCTCGGTGTCGCTGAACCCGCCCTTGGTGCTGTGGAGCAGCTCGCTCTACGCGCAAAGCCTGCCGGCCTTTCAGGAAGGCACGCATTTCGTCGTCAACATCCTGGCCTACGACCAGATCGAATTGTCCAACAAGTTCGCCAAGCAGAGCGATGACAAGTTCGTCGATGTCGACCACATCATCCCCGAGATCGGCGCCCCGATCATCATCGGCTCGGCGGCGCATTTCGAGTGCCGCAACGAGTTCCGCCACTACGGCGGCGACCACATCATCTTCATCGGCCACGTCGAGCGCTTCGCCTACACCGACAAGCCGACGCTGTTGTTCTGCCGCGGCAAATACATGCGCGGCGAGCCGATCATGCAAGATTGAGCTGAACGGGGATGACGTGCAAGCTTGCACTCCATTCCGTGTCATGCCGGCGAAAGCCGGTATCCATGGCCGGGATGGATCCCGGCCTACGCCGGGATGACAAGCTGGGAGATGTTGCGAACTTCTGGTTCGGGACACTACCGACGAGCGGGTTTTCTCTGGAGGAATAGATGCTCTCCAACGCACAACGCGCCGCCTATGACCGCGACGGCTTCATTGTCGTCCCCGATGTGTTTTCGCCGGCCGAGATCGACGAATTGCGTGCGGTGACCGATGGGTTTGTCGCACGCGCGGCGCGGGTCAGCGCCAATGACGAGATTTACGATCTCGAAGACTCGCATTCTGCGGCCGAACCGCGGGTGCGCCGGCTGAAGACGCCGCACCTCCATGACCCGGCCTATTTTCGCGCCAGCCGCAACGAGAAAATCGTCGCGCTCCTCAGGGATCTGTGGGGCAGCGTGCGCTTTGACACCGGCAAGCTCAACATGAAGTCGGCGGGGTTTGGCGCGCCCGTGGAATGGCACCAGGATTGGGCGTTTTATCCGCACACCAACGACGATCTCGCCGCGGTCGGCATCATGCTCGACGATGTCGACATGGAAAACGGTCCGATGCTGGTCGCCCCGGGCAGCCACAAGGGCCCCATTTGGGACCATCACGGGCCGGACGGAAGGTTTTGCGGCGCGATGGACCCGACCCGCTGTGACATCGACCTGTCGCGCGCGCTGCCCTGCCTCGGCAAGGCGGGGTCGGTGACAGTGCACCATGTCCGCGCGGTGCACGGCTCGGCGACCAATTTCTCAGGGAAGGAGCGCCGCTTCCTGCTCTATCAATACCGCGCCGCCGATGCCTGGCCGCTCTTGGGCTTCAAGGACGGCATCGACAAGTTCAACGAGCTGCTGCTCGCCGGCGCGCCGACCATCGAGCCGCGCCTCGCGCCGGTGCCGGTGCGCCTGCCGCTCCCGCCGGCCGAGCACCAGGGGTCGATTTACGAGAACCAGCGCGCCAGCCTGCGGCGCTATTTCGCGACCGCCCGGACGGCCCGCGTCGCCGCGGAGTAGAAGTCCGCGCGCGATCGCCTGGGCAAGGTGCCGTTGCCACCCCGACCTTGTTGTTCTGCCGCGGCAAGTACATGCGCAGCGAGCCGATCATGCAAGATTGAGAAGTCGCGATGGCGCTGGTGGCGAAGGGGGCATCCGGCTCGGCATCATGGCGAGGCGATCGATAGATCAAAAGCCGACCTCATCGTGCATTCGCCGGCGCGTTGACCGGCCACAGGGCGGCCCGCCAGTGCAACGCGATGAGGCCTGTCAGCGCCGCGCCGACAAGGCAATAGAGCGAGGCCGTGACCGTGAAGCCAATGCGCTCGATTAGCGCTCCGGCGCCGAGGAGGCCGAACGGCACGCCGTAAATCGCCAGCATCCGTACTCCCATGACCCGGCCGCGGAAGCGCTCGCCGGCGCTGCGCAACAGCATGACCGACATCGGCACCAAGCTGAGACTTTGGCTAAAGCCGGCGATGACAAGGATCATCATCCCGACGATCGGGCTTTCCATCTGCACGAACACCAGGAGCGCGGCGTACCAGGCAAGCGCAAAGAGGATCATCATGCGCGCCGGGCGCATCGCGCGGCCCGCCAGGCTGACCACGATCGAGCCCAACAGCGACCCGACGGCGACGCTCGCGACCAGGGTCCCGAGCCCGGTCTGGCCGATGTGGTAAATGTCTTTAGCGACGTAGGGCAGCAACCCTCCGAGCAGCGGAAACGCTGTCAGGTTGACCAGAAATGCCAGCCACATCGCCGCCAGCGCGCACGGCGTGTTCCAGACATAGAGGAGCCCTTCCATCAGATCGCGCCACGGCGATGGCCGTGCGGTCCCGGCCCAAACGGCGAGTGAGCGGCCCGCCGAGACCCCCAGGGTCAACAGAAATCCCAGCGCATAAAAACCGGCGATCGCCAGATAGACCGGGCCGAGGCCAAAGGCTGCAAACAGCCCGGCGCCGGAAAGCGCGCCGAAGATGCGCGCCGAATCCGAGGTCGTGCGCGACACCCCCATCGTCACCATCAGCCGGTCGGACGGCATCGTCGCGGCGACCAGCGCGTTGCGCATGCCCTGGTCGGACGGCCGGATCAGACCCGACAGGGCGGCGATGACGAATACATAGCCCGGGCGCAGTGCCCCGGCGAAGGCGAACGCCGTCGCGGCAGCGCCGAGGCTCGCATAGGCCGCGCGCATCGCGCACAGCACGGTGCGCTGGCCGATCCGATCGCCGACCATGCCAAAGACAGGCCCGAGCAGCGTTCCGACATATTGCAATGCCCAGAACAGGGTGAGCGCCATCACCGAGCCGGTCTCCACCAGGATGTACCAACCGAGCACGAGGTTTTCCATCTCGATGGCCCAGGAGGTCGCCAGATCGGCCGGGAACTGAAAGCGAAAGCTGCGCACCTGAAACGGCGCCAGCATCGCAAACCGGGATAGGGAGATCATTCGGCGCTAAGTGTTCGTGGGATAGCCCTCTCCGCCCTACCAGGGGGGAGGACTGGAGGCGGGCCTCACACGACGGAGCTAAGAGCAAAAAATTGCTAGAGTTCGAAGGGTCGTGTGACTCCGCGACCCTGCGCTCACGGCAACGTCTCCGATCGCGTATAGCGCCGCCAGGCGCTCATCTGGATCGCCGAGGTCAGGCAGTGCACGACGACCGGCCGGGTCTTGACCGCGAAGGCGCGGGCGATGCCGCCCTCGATTTCGGATTCGCTCCTGATCGTGATCCCCTCGGCGCCGAAGGAGCGGCCCCAGGCGGCGAAATCGGGGTTGGTGAGACGCGTCCCCGCCATGAACGGCCGCTCGGGATAGCGCACATAGGAGTGCATGCCGATCGTGCCGTACATCCCATTGTCCGAGATGATCATGATCGGGCTGGCGCCGTACTGAAAGGCGGTGGCGATCTCGTTGCCGGTCATCAGGGCGCCGCCGTCACCGACAAACGCGACCACCTGCGTTCCCGGCCGGCGCAGCGCCGCCGCGACCGCCATCGGCATCCCCGAGCCCATCGCCCCGACCACCGAGGAGAGAAACACCTGGCTCTGCCGGAAACCGATATAGCGGTGGACAAAGCTGCCGAAATTGCCGGCATCGGTCGTCACCGTCGCATCGGGCGCGAGGTGCTTGTCGACCTCGCAGACGATCGCCGCGAAATTGATCCCGTCCGTGGTCGGCTCCCATTCCTTGGCGAGCAGCTTCCTGTGGATCGCGTTGAGCCCCGCGACCCATCCCCGGCGTTTTTGCGCGTCGGCCGGCGCGCCGCGCTGCAACAGCGCCTTCACCACCTCGTGCGGGTCGCACGGCATGCCGAGATCGGGCCGCCACACCCGGCCGACCTCGTTGGGGTCGGGCCACACGTGGACAAACGGCAGCTGCGGCGCTGGCGCCTTCGGGAAGCTGTAGGACTGGCTGACCGTATCGGTCATCCGCTCGCCGAGCGCCACCATCAGATCGGCCTTTTTCATCTCGCCAATGAGCGCCGGCGGCACCCGGATTCCCATATAGCCGCCGAAATTCGGATGCGTCGCGTCGAAGGCTTGCGGCCGGCGGTGGGTCGGGCTGATCGGCAGCACCCATTCCTCGGCCAGCCGGTTGAGGTCGGCGAAGGCCGCCTTGTCGTGCACCGCGTCGGCCAGCATCGCGCCGCCGACCAGCACCAGCGGCCGCTCGGCCCGGGCCAGCATCTCGGCCAGGCGATCGAGATCCTCGGCCCGCGGGCCGGCGACGACGCGCGGCCGCGGCATATCGAGCTCGGCCTCGGTCTCGTCATCGAAGATGTCCTCGGGCAGAATGACCGCGACCGGCCCCGGCGTGCCGCTTTCCGCCAGATGAAAGGCGCGGGCGATGGCTTCCGAGGCCTGTTCCGGCTCGTTGACCTCGATCACCTCCTTGGTCACGTCGGAGAGGAGGCGCGAATAGTTCTGCTCCTGCAACGCGCCGCGCCCGAAATCCTGGCGCTCGACCTGGCCGACCAGCATCACGACCGGGGTCGCGTCGTGATAGGCCGAGTGCAGCGACACCATCGCGTTTGAGAGGCCGGGCCCGCGCGACACCACCGCCACCCCGGCGCGGTCGCGCAGCCTGCCATCGGCGACCGCCATATAGCCGGCGCCGCCCTCGTGCCGACAGACGATAACGCGGATCGAGTTGCGCTCGATGAGGGCGCTGGTCAGCCCGATATAGCTCTCGCCGGGGACGCAGAAGATCTGGTCGACCTCATGCGCTTCCAGGCTTTCGGCCAACAGGCGGGCGACAGTGCGGCTCATCTGCGGTGATCCTTGGGCAATCCCCGTCAAGGGATAGCGCAACTCACGCACTCGCCGAAAGGCACATTCGGCCAAAGCGGGTCGTTCAGGCATCAACGCGCTGAATTGTCGTCCCGGCGAAGGCCGGGACCCACTTATCCGCCTCCCGAGCGGCTGAAAAATGGGCCCCGGCCTTCGTCGGGACGACAGTTTTAGCTCTACGAGCGGAAGAGCGGCCGCTTGACGGCCCCGCCCTTTCGGCAAATCCTCGCGTTTCAGGGAGGATTGCCCGATGGAAATAGAGGCTGCCGTTTTTCGCAAAGTGCGCGAACCGCTGACGATCGAAGCGGTCGATATCGACAAGCCGTGGGGCCGCGAGGTGCTGGTGCGCACCGTCGCGACCGGCGTCTGTCACAGCGATCTGCACGTCGTCGACGGGCAGGGCCGGTTCCCGCTCGACCGGCCGATCGTCTTGGGGCACGAGGGCGCCGGCATCGTCGAGGCGGTCGGCGCCGATGTGACGACGGTGCGGCCGGGCGACCATGTCGTCGCCTGCCTCTCGGGCTTCTGCGGCAGCTGCCCGCAATGCCTCAGCGGCCACCCGAATCTGTGCACCGGCGGCATCGTCGCGCGACCCGACAGTGCGGCGCCGCGCCTGTCGCAGCAGGGCCGGCCGTTGCGCCAGTTCATCGCGATTTCGAGCTATGCCGAAAAGATGCTGCTGCACGAGAACTCGATCGTGCGCATCGACCCCGACATCCCGCTCGACCGCGCCGCGCTGGTCGGTTGCGGCGTCCTGACCGGGGTCGGGGCGGCATTGCGCAGCTCGGGGCTGCAGGCTGGGCAGAC
>JBGPTQ010000047.1:0-8701 GCA_041490725.1 Allostellaceae bacterium
CCAAGACCCTTGGCCGCAGCCTCCCCGATTTCCTCGGCGAATTGCGCGCCGCCGGGCTCGGCTCCTTGCCCGGCACCGCGGCCGAGATCCTCGACGACGAAATCCGCGCGATCATCTGCCCGGACAAGGTCAAGACCGCCGAATGGCTCGAGGTCATGGAGGCCGCGCATGGTGTCGGGCTGCGCAGCACCGTCACGATCATGTACGGCCATGTCGAGCGCTACGCGCATTGGGCGCGGCATCTGTTGCGCATCCGCGCCCTGCAGCAGAAAACCGGCGGCTTCACCGAATTCGTGCCATTGCCGTTCGTGCCGATGGAGACGCCGATCTCGCTGAAGGGCCGCTCGCGCCTCGGCCCGACCTGGCGCGAGGCGGTGCTGATGCACGCGGTGGCGCGGCTCGCGCTCAACCCGGTCATCCCGAACATCCAGTGCTCGTGGGTCAAGCTCGGGCCGGAGGGTGCCGCCGCCTGCCTCAATGCCGGGTGCAACGACATGGGCGGCACCTTGATGAACGAGAGCATCTCGCGCGCCGCCGGCGCGAGCTTCGGCCAGGAGATGCCGCCGGAAGAGATGGAGGCGCTGATCCGCTCATTGGGCCGCACGCCGCGCCAGCGCACGACGCTCTATCGCGACCCGCCGCCCTCCCGCATCGCCGCCTCGTTCGGCGCCGCGCCGCTTTCGGAGCCGATCAACACCCCGGCGCGGAAATACGAACGGGCCGAGCAGCGCGCCGCGGCGGGGGACTGAGCCCCACTCCGCAGCAACTCAGCAACAAAAAAACCCGTCGAGCGCGGGACGCTCTTGCTCCGGAGGTTGCTCGTCCACGACTTCGACGAAATCGTCGTCGAGCTTGCCGGCAATCGCATCGAGCCAGGCCCAATTCGCCGGGACCGGCTCACGACTTATGGAATGGCTCATACATGCTCTCGGATCGATGGAAGCGGCCAGGACGGCCGCGGTCCGTTCGTGGGTTACGCCAATAGCGCCCGGGCGATCTCTTCCCACTCCTGGTCGAGCGGGGTGGTCGGCGGGGTTTTGCCGGCGCGTTTGTACCAGCCGCCGGCATTCATCTCGTCGCCCTCGACGCGATGCAGATAGGCATGCGCCCAGGCGCCCTTCTCGTCGGCCTGCGCTTGCGCGCAGCGATGGCCCTGGTGCCAATCGCCCTTGGCCTGCCACCACAGCGCCTGGACCGCGCCGCTGGTCCCGGCCGGTGGAGACGCGCCGGCGAGCGACGATTTGAATGTGTCGAACTGCATGTCGGTCCTCCCTCGTGCGAATTGACAGCGATAATAGCGCGTTCCACCCCTCTCAGGCGAGCAGGCGATCGAGCCGGTCGCGCATCCGGTAATAGCCGCCAACCAGCGGCAGGAACCACGGGTTGCCGGTATAGAGCGGGTGGTCGGGAAATTCACCGCCATCGAACGCGCAGGGGGCATTCGCCACCCGGGCGATCTTGCGCGCGGTTTGGGTCCCCAGATAGCTCATCATCGCGACCCCGCTGCCGTTGCACCCCAGGCAGTAATGGAGCCCGCCTTCCTCGCCCATATGCGGCAGCGCGTCGAGGGTGAAGGCGGTGTTGCCGGTCCAGCTGTGGGTCACCCGCACGCCGTTCAGCTGCGGAAACCGCTCGGTCATATAACCGTGGAGCACCCGGGCGCAGAGACGCGGGTCGGCCGGGGTGAAGCGGGCCCGGCCGCCGAACACCATGCGGGTGCCGTCGGGCGACATCCGGTAATAGCAGAGGACGCGCTTGGTATCCGAGATGCTGCGCCGCTTCGGGATCAGCGAGTTCGCGACATCGCGCGGCAATGGCTCGGTCGCGATGATGTGGCTGGCGATCGGCACGATGCGGCGGCGTAAGGAAGGGGTCACCGCGCCGGTATAGCCGTTGGTGGCGATCACGACATCGCCGGCGATGACCGTGCCGCGGCTGGTCTCGATCCGCCATCCGGCGCCATTCGCGGAAATCTTATCGACCGATGCCTCGGCGCAAATCGTGATCCCGCGGCGCCGGCAGGCATCGAGGAGGCCCTTGTAGTAGAGCGCCGGATGCAGGCTCGCCGAGCGCTCGACGACCATCCCGCCGTAATAATAATCGCTGGCGATCTCTTCGCGCTGGCGCTCGCGCGGCACCATATAGGCGCCGGATTGCGCATCGTCGTTGAGAGGGCCAAGCCGCTTTTCCTGGTAGGCGAAATGGGCTGGCGTCCACGCCCCGACAAAGCGCCCGCGCTTCTGCCAGAAGCATTCGATCGCCTCCTCCGCGATCAGCCGCTCGATCAGCGCGAAGGCGTCTGACGCGTCCGACAGCAGGCGATGGGTGCGCTCCGGATCGACTTGTGTCGCGCGGCCGGAAAAACTCTTGCCGACATTGACCCCGCCGCTGACCGAGCCGCCGTTCCGCGTGCTGGCGCCGACCCCGAGCGCCCCGCGTTCGAGGACGACCGCCTCGATGCCGTGCTTTGAAAATTCCAATGCCGCGGCGAGCCCGGCATAGCCGCCGCCGACGATCGCGACGCGCGCCTCGCGCGGCACGTCGACCAGCTCCCCCGCGACCGGCGTATAAGCCTCCCACCAATAGGGCGTCGGCGTGAAATCGGGGTGAAAGATGTCGGCATTGCGCATCTTGCATCGCTCCGCGGCGTGGCATGGGTGCTGCACGGGAGTCTTAGGGGGCGCGGCGCCGGCACGCAACGCCCCCACCTTGGTTGCACTTCCTCGGCGGCAGCGGTTTTGCGACAATCGGGCGTTTCACGGAGGATGACATGATCACCAGGCGACGCGCGTTGCAGCTCATCGCGTTAGGCGGCGCGGTTGCCGCGGGAGCGGGGGCGGGGCGGCGCGCACGGGCAGCCGAGCTCGACGAAGTCAAGATCGGCACCCCGCTGGTGATCAGCGACGCCCCGATCGTCATTGCCGAGCACAAGGGCTACTGCCGTGAGCAGGGCATCCGCACGAATGTGATCAACCTGGTCACCGGCTCGCAGATGGTTGCGCCGCTCGGCGCCGGGCAGATCGACATCGCCGCCGCGGCGACCTCGGCCGGCCTCTTCAACGCCGCCGCCCGCGGCATCGGGCTCAAGATCGTCGCCGACAAGGGCTCCAACCTGCCGGGCTACGCCTATGTATCGCTCCTCGTGCGCAAGGAACTGGTCGATTCCGGGAAATTCAAAACGCTGAAGGATCTAAAGGGCTTGCGCGTTGCCGAGCCGGGCAAGGGCGGGTCGACCGGCTCGACCGTCAACCAGGCCTTGAAGAGCGTCGGATTGGGTTACGACGACGTCACCCATGTCTACAACATGGGCTTTCCCGAGATGGTGACCGCGTTGCACAACGGCGCGATCGACGCCGCGATCACCCCGGAACCCTTCAATACCTTCGCCCGCGAAGAAGGCATTGCCGTGCGTTTTCCGAGCGACGCGTTCTACCCGCGCCAGACCATCGCCGTGGTGCTCTACGGCAATGAGTTCATGGCCAAGCGGGTGGACGTCGCGCAGCGCTTCATGGTGGCCTACCTGAAGGGCGTCCGCTTCTACAACGACGCGATCCGAGACGGGCATTTCGCCGGGCCCAAGGCCGAAGAACTGATCGACCTTTTGGTGCGCGAGACGCGCTATAAGGACCCCGCGCTCTACCAGAAAATCGTGCCGAACGGCTGCGACCCGGACGGAAGGGTCGATCGGCCGAGCCTCGACACGGATTTGGCATTCTACCGCGCGAACAAATTCGTCGAGAGCGACACGATCGGCGTCGCCGATGTCGTCGACAACTCGTTCGTCGATGCGGCTTTGAAGACCCTCGGCCCCTACAAGCCGGCCTGAGCAGAATGCCGCAGGATGTTGCCCGGGACAGCCCCCCCCCCACCCCTCCCCCGCAAGCGGGGGAGGGAGGGACCCGCGCTGAAGGCGTGGGAGGGTGGGGGCTGAGGCCGGTGCGTAGGTAGGCGATGGCGCAGCCCCAACCGGCGCTCGCGCCGGTCAAGATCCAGATCGCCGGCCTCGGCAAGATTTTCGCCACGCGCACCGGCCCGTTCATCGCGCTCGACGGCATTTCGCTCGATATCGAGCGCGGCAGCTTCTGCACGATCGTCGGGCCCTCGGGCTGCGGCAAGACGACATTGCTGCGCATCCTCGCGGGTCTTGAAACCGCCAGCGCCGGCCGCGCGACGATATCAGCCGACGATCCGACCAAACCATTGAACGCGATGGTCTTCCAGGGCGAGTCGATCTTTCCGTGGATGACCGTGTGGAACAATGCCGCCTACGGGCTGCGCATGCGCGGCGCCTCGCGCGCGCATATCCGCGAAACCGTCAGCCATTATCTCGACCGCACCGGGCTGTTGCGGTTTGCCGACCGCTACCCCTACCAGCTTTCGGGCGGGATGAAGCAGCGCGTCTCGATCGCGCGCGCCTTCGCCACCGATCCCGAGGTGCTGCTGATGGACGAGCCGTTCTCGGCGCTCGACGAACAGAACCGCACCTTGCTGCAGGAAGAGCTGTTGCGCATCTGGGACGAGGACAAGAAGACGGTCGTGTTCATCACCCATAGCGTCGACGAGGCGGTCACCTTGGGCGACCGGATCGTCGTGATGACGGCGCATCCCGGCCAAATCAAATCGCTGGTCGAGGTCCCCTTTCCCCGCCCGCGCGGCGTCTTGGAGTTGCGCAAGGACCCGGCCTATGGCGCGCTCGTCTTCCGGATCTGGGAAGATCTGCGCGACGAGGTCGACCGCGCCCGCCGGCAGGAGACGGAGACCTCCGAATGACGGTGTCGCCGCGCGCCCGCGACCGCCTGATCGGCCTTGCCTCGCCCATCGTTCTGCTGCTCCTGTGGGAGGGTTTCGTGCGGCTCGGCTGGATCGACCAGCGCTTTTTCCCGGCGCCGTCGAGCATCATCGCCACATTCGTGCATCTGGCTCGCTCGGGCGAATTGTGGGCCAATCTGGCGGCCAGCCTGACCCGGCTGTTCTGGGGCTGTCTGCTGGGCGGTGTGCCGGCCTTGTTGCTCGGGCTGGCGATGGGGCTCTACCGTCCGGTGCGCGCGATCGTCGACCCGCTGGTGGCGGCGACCTACCCGATCCCGAAAAGCGCGATCCTGCCGCTGGTCCTCCTGATCTTCGGGCTTGGCGAGGCGTCAAAGATCGCGATGGTCGCGCTCGGCGTGTTCTATCCGATGATCATCAACACGACCGCGGGGGTCCTCGAAATCGACCGCATCTATCTCGATGTCGGCAGGAATTTCGGCGCCGGCCGCTGGCAGACCTTCCGCACCATCGCGCTGCCTGGCGCGGCGCCCTTGATCATGGCCGGGATCAAGCTCGGCGCTGGCCTCGGCCTCATCCTCATTGCGATTGCCGAGATGATCGGCGCGCAAAGCGGCATCGGCTACATGATCTGGAACGCGTGGCAGCTGATGGCGGTCGACACGATGTTTGTCGGCCTCGTCGTGATCGCGCTCCTAGGCTTTCTCTTCACCTGGGCGCTCGACGAGATCGAGCGCTGGCTGTTGCCGTGGAAGGCGCGGGGGTGAGCGGTCAGCGTTGCAAGGTTACAATGCGCATTTTGTCCCGAGATTGCTTCGTCGCTGCGCTCTCGCAATGACAACCCCCCCGATGTCATTGCGAGCGGAGCGAAGCAATCTCGATCGGGTTAGTTGAACCGCGGCTGCACCTTCTCGCACAGCAGCTGCAGCGACTTCATCACCCTGGCATGCGGGATCTTGGTGCCGCAATTCATCTCGGCGAGGACGCCGTCGAGTCCGAGCCTGTCGCGCAGTTCCAGGAGGCGATCGGTCACCCGCTCGGGCGAGCCGACGATCAGCTTTTCGCGCAACGCCTCGGCATAGGAGATGGTTTGCAGCCGCTGGCCGCGCGCCGCGCGATCCTCGACCGCGCGCACGCCGGCGCGGGTCGCCGAGTCTTCGAGCCGCTCGCCGAGATAGCGGTAGAAGTACATGATGCTTTCTTCCGGCTCGTCGCGCGCGGCCTGGTCGGTTTCGGCGACATAGACCGGCGCGCGCAGAAACACCTTACCCTCCCCGGGATGGCCGGCTTCCTTCCAGGCCTTGCGGTAGGCGGTGATGTTGGGCTCCAGCTCCTCGAGGGTGCCGATGCGCACCGCGACCAGCACCGCATGACCGAGCTTGGCGACCGCCGGGAAGGTGTCGGCGCTGTTGACGGCGACGCGGATCTCCGGCCAGGGCTTTTGATAGGGTTTCGGCGTCAGCTTGACGTTGTCGAAACTGTAATACTTGCCTTTGTATGAAAAGGACGGCTCGGTCCACGCCCGCTTCAGGATTTCGAGCGTTTCGGCGAAGCGCTCGCGGCTCTCGCCATAGGGCACGCCATAGGCCTCGTAGGTGCGCGGAAACCCGCTGCGCCCGACCCCGAAAATCAGCCTGCCATGGCTGATCTGGTCGACGGTGGCCACTTCTTCGGCGAGTCGCAGCGGATGGCACAGCGGCAATACCTGGACCCCGGTGCCGATCTTGATCCGCTTGGTGCGCGCGGCGATCGCGCTGGCGAGGGTCAGCGGGGCGGAGCACACCGAGCGTTCCGGCGCGACGTGGATCTCGGCCAGCCACATTGCATCGAGACCCCAGCGCTCGGCGGCATCGACCTGCTCGAAGGAGATCCTAAACGCGTCCTCCTCGGTCATCCCGGCGGTGCGCTGAAACTCGTGAAACATGCCGAACTCGAACGCCATCCTTTTCCTCCGTCTGCCCCGCGCACCACACCCATCCTACCGCGGTGCGAAACCCTAGGGTCCGGCGGAGATTAGGGGCGAAGTCGCATGAAGGCGAGTCAAGAAAGCCGGAGCCGAGCTTGCTCCCCGGACATCGCTGCCGTGAGTTCCGCCACGTCAGGCACGCAAACGCTACAATTTGGTACAGATACAACTTAAAGCGGTAATTTAACTACTGAGCTACTACCATCGTATGAATTAATATGCTCAAAGATTATGAAAGCGTGTCGCCTATGGCGGTACTGCATACCGTGGGGCGGTCAGGCCCTCCCAAATCGGCAACGCCGGACCCGGTCGACATTCGCGTCGGCGCGCGCGTCCGACTGCGCCGCAACATGCTCGGACTGACCCAGGAGAATCTCGGCGAGGCGATCGGCCTCACCTTTCAGCAGGTGCAAAAATACGAGCGGGGCGCCAACCGCATCGGCGCGAGCCGGCTGCATGCGCTGAGCCGGGTATTGGACGTGCCGGTGTCATTCTTCTTCGACGACGTGGATCCGGTGCGCGCACCGGCGATCCCGGGCGGCTTCTCGGAGCCACCCGCCGAGGCGTTCGATTCCGATCCGCTGCGCCGGCGCGAAACGGTCGAACTCGTCGAGGCCTATTGCGCAATCGACGATGCCGCCGTGCGCCGCCGCCTCTTGGAACTTGCCAGGGCGCTCATGACGGAAGCGCCGCAAGGGCTCGAAACCTCACCCCTTGGGCAGCATCGCGCATGAGGTCTCTTATACCCCTGCATCGACCCATGCTTATCCGGTTAACGCCCACAGCCACTATAGGGATCGATGATGCCGAGCCTTGGTCCACTGATCGCCGAATTGGAGGCATGGAGAATTGACGGCGGCAGCTTTCATGGCGATCGCCAGCTTGCCGACAAAATTTTGATCGCTGTGGGATGGCTATGCGAGCCGGATGCCCGCTTCGAGGGCGGCGTTGGATGGTTCTCGGGGGTCAATCCCAAATATTCGGGGAGTGAAGGCTCTCGGCCCCATCCTATCAATGACCTCGACGCCGCTGTTGGTGTGGTGCCATTGGGCTGCGGCTGGTGGCTGCGCGTGATCGGCGGGGCGTCTGCTGTAGCTCATGTCTGGCGTAAGGGCGAAATTTTCCGTGATGAATTTGAGGGGGTTTCGGAACGGCCAAGCGTCGCGCTCGTAATCGCCGCCTTGAGATGCAAGCAGGCCTCGACGAGTAGTGATCACGAGTAGTGATCGTGGGTAACAACCGGATAAGCATGCATCGACCTTTTTCGATTGCGGTGCGTAATGTCATGATCGCGGGCCACCGTACGAGCGTCCGGCTCGAACCGTCGATTTGGGAGGCGCTTAAAGAAATCGCGCAGGAGAAAGGGGCGCCTCTGCACGAGCTCGTTACCGAAGTAGATCGTACCCGCATGGCGGGTAGTAGCTTGACGTCTGCGCTCCGCGTGTACTGCGTCGATTTTTATCGATCAAAGGCGGCGTCGGCAGACGCGCCGTCGACCAGCGGCAGCCGCCGGTCGCAGCGCCTGGGAACCGAGCCGAGCGCGCGGTCAGGCGACAACCTGGCGCGAGGGCCGCACGGCTCGTAAGCAGCATGATCACCGCGAGCTTCCCGTCGCTGCAACGTCCCAAGCCGGAAATCGCCGATCGCGGCGCCGTGCGGCTTCGGGAGCACCAATGTGCGGCTAATATAATACCAACCCGCGTTAAAGCTGACCGGTTGTTGCCCATCGGCGGGTTCCGATCGACCTGATGCGATCGGGGTCGGCGATGAGGCTATTCCAGGCATCGCAAGCGGCGGTGACGATCGCCTCATGGCCCTCGAAGATCAGGTTGGAGAGCCAGTTATCCCGCATGAACTGCCAGACGTTCTCGACCGGGTTCAGCTCGGGCGATTTGGGAGGCAGTGGCGGCAGGGAGAGGTTGTCGGGTAAACGCAGCTTCTCGGTGGTGTGCCAGGCGGCCTGGTCGA
>JBGPTQ010000048.1:0-8587 GCA_041490725.1 Allostellaceae bacterium
CGTGGATACCGGCCTTCGCCGGTATGACGGCGTTTAGGGAACGACGTTTTGGATGCTACCCTCCAGGGAGGCAATTCCATGCGGGTCGCGAAATGGGGCAACAGCCTCGCCATCCGCCTTCCCGCCGCATTGGTCGAGGCGCTGGCGCTGAAAGCGGG
Organism: Allostellaceae bacterium; assembly: GCA_041490725.1. Classification (GTDB taxonomy): domain Bacteria; phylum Pseudomonadota; class Alphaproteobacteria; order ATCC43930; family CGMCC-115725; genus DATARH01. The sequence continues at coordinate 159 of JBGPTQ010000048.1, forward strand.
CGACGATATCGAAATCCATGTCGCCGACAGCCGCGCGTTCGGCGTCTCGCGCAAGCCCGGGCGTGACGAGCTGCTGAAGCGCCTGCGCGCCTTCCGCGGGCGCCTGCCTGCGGACTTCAAGTTCGACCGGGAAGAGGCGAACGCCCGGTAGGTATCGGAAGCTGTGCATTCGCACGAGGCGATCAGATCCCGCTCGCAGCGGGGCGGAGGTGGGCTTCGCAGCAGAGGTCGGGTGTAATCGCGACGTCAAGGATTCGCTCTGTCGCCGGTAAAGCCGCAAGCCGCGGCATGACGCCTACCACGCCATTTGCGATACTCTACGTGGCCAGTCTGTCCCGGCCCCGGTTTGAAGAACTTTCGTACGGCGCAGCAATGATAGATGTACCAGCCAATCCGCCGCTTCCCGCGCGCCAAGGGCAGGCATGGACCAACGAGGAAGATCGTCAACTTTATGATGGTTTCCTGGCTGGGCAACCAATCAACGCGATAGTCTCTGTACACCAGCGGAGTGCAGGGGGCATCGGCGCTCGGCTCCGTCGCCTCGGGCTGATCGGCGAAAATGGCGAAGTAGTCGAACCGCCACCGCCTTTCGCCGTGCCGGAGCGGCGCCGATCCCGAGGGATGGACGGGCACAGCGCAGGCGACAACAAACAGACCATACGCCGCATATTCACCGTCACCACGGCAGACGGATGGCATATCGAAATCAAGTCAAATCGCCCGTTGAATAAATCGATGGTCGAACGCCTGACCTTGATGCTCCAGGGCGGAATCCCCGACGATGAGAGCGATACCTCGCCGGCTTAAGGTGGGGAGCGACGGTGATAGGTTACTTGGTTTCCGAGCGACGCAAATCGCCGCGGGTCGGGCGCCTCAGAGGCGCTCCGGCGCGAAGCGGCGGCTGTTAAGGTGACGGTTTACAGGATTTGCGAACAATGCTCGGTTTGGCAGATTATAACCGTCGCGGGGTGAAGCGGCGGGTCGGCGATAGCAGCTCGTCCTGCGCCGCGACCAATGCCAATTCGTAGCGGTCGAGGCGCAATGTCGTCTCGATCACCGCGAAGATCGCCGCCGCGGTCATGGCGAGCGCGTCGGGGAGCCTCTCGCCGCGCAGCAGGTGCGCGAGGAACAAGGCGGCGGTGACGTCGCCGCAGCCGTTGAGCACGACCGGCAGGCGGGGCGTCTCGACCGCCCAGGCCCCGTCCGGCCCGGATGCCAGCATCGTCACATGGTCGGGCGCGGCGTCGAGGCTGGTGACCAGCACGATGCGGGGGCCGAGCGCGCGCAGCCCCTCGGCGGCGCTCGCCGCTTCGGCGAGGCTCGCGACCCGGCCGCCGGTCAGGTATTCCAATTCGAAATGGTTCGGCGTCACGATGTCGGCGAGCTTGAGCGCGCGATCGCGGAAGAACTCGGCGATCCCCTCGGTCACGTACGACCCGGTCTCGACGTCGCCGATCACCGGGTCGCAGCAGAACAGCGCGCCAGGGTTGGCATTCCTGACCTGCTCGACGATGTCGAGCAATACCGGGCCGGTCGCCGCGTCGCCGAGGTAGCCCGACAGCACCGCGTCGATGTGCGGCAAGACGCCGAGCGCGGCGATCCCCTCGAAGAGGCCGGCGATCTCGGATGCCGGGACGACCGAGCCGCGCCAGCGTCCATGGCCGGTGTGGTTGGAGAACGCCACCGTATCGAGCGCCCAGGCCTCGACGCCGAGCCTCTGCAGCGGAAACACCGAGGCGGCATTGCCGACATGGCCGTAGGCGACGCGCGACTGCACCGAAAGAACGGTCGGCATCAGCGGGTTCGGTCGAGTTTGTCGAAGAAATGCTTCAAACTGAGGAACACCGCCAGCCCGCTCGCGACGAACAGCGCGATCCCGCCATCGTGCAGCCCGCCATGGCCCATTCCGGCGGCGGTGAAGAGGCCGGCGAGCCCGAGGACCGTGAAGATCACGATCACCGCCAGCAGGTTCGCCATGTCGTCGACCAGTAGAAAGCTGCGCCAATCGGCGGCGCCGCCATCGAACCGGTTTTTCAGGCGCATGAACGCAAGCGCGATCGCGGCGAGGCTGAGGAGGAGGCCGCAGGTGTAGTCGCCGGGCGCGCGGTATTCGCTGGCAAAAAACGCGCCGAGTACGGCGAACCCCCCGAGAACCGCAAGCTGCACCCAAAAGGCGATCCAGGCGCAATAGCCGAGTTCGCTCGGCTCCGGCCCCGCTCTCGATTCGTCCATCTCGCTCTCTCATGCCAGCGATGGCAGGCCTGCCAATTCGCAACCGGCAAATTATATCGGGCCAGGGAACTATATCGAAGATAGCTGTCGAACGGAGGATTCCGATGGAAGCGTCGTCTCGACCGCGCCGCAGCGTCTTGTTCCTGCCGGGCGCGAACCCGCGCGCCCTGGAAAAGGGCCGAGTGAGGTAGGCCCGGGTTGGCCCGAGCAGTCTTCGGCGCGGCGCCGGGCGATACACCGGCTACCCTACGGCACCCTCTCGTCGGGAAAGACGCCCCAGATATCGCTCCGCCGCATCCAGCCGGAAAATTCGTCGGTCTCGACCCGGCACCAGGGGCCGCGGCATTCGAGAAGCCGCGCGACGACGCCGGGCGCGGCGCGGGCCACCACGGCAGAACCCGGGTCCGGCTGCTGATGGAGCGGACGCACGCCGCCCTTGTGGACGACCACCGTGCGCTTGCCGGTGACCATGTGCTCCTGCACCCAGCCCCCGGTGCCCTCCCAGTCGCGGATGCGGCGCCAATGCTCGAATTGGGCGATGATTTCGACCGGCATGTCCTTCTTCGTCAGCACCCATTCGATCGGGTATTGCCGGCCGGGGCCGGTGCGCAGATTTACCTTGTCGGAATGCAGGCTGACGAAGCGCGGTACTTTGAGGCCCGTCTCCTCGTCGGCCGCCGTGGCAGGCGCCCGCACCGCGGCGACCAGCAGCACGAGAGCGCTCACCGCGCCGACGACGAATCTGGTGTTCCTGCTCAAGGCGCGGCGGCGGCAATCGTTACGCCGCAGGTCGGGCAATCGGGATCCTTGGCGATGCGGATGCGGTGAAAGCGCACGCGCAACGCATCGTAGATCAGGAGGGTGCCGTCGAGGCTGTCGCCGAGCCCGAGCAGCTCCTTCAGCACCTCGACCGCCTCTAATGTGCCCATCACGCCGGCCACCGCGCCGAGAATGCCGGCTTCCTCGCAGCGCGGCACCAGACCGGGCGGCGGCGGCTCGCGGAACAGGCAGCGGTAGCATGGGTGCCCCTCGCCGAGATAGGGCCGGAAGGTCGACAATTGCCCCTCGAACGGCGACAGCGCCGCGGCGATCAGCGGCTTTCGCAAGCGAAAGCACAGATCGGTCAGCAGGTAGCGCGTCGCGAAATTGTCGCTGCCATCGGCGACGAGATCGTAGAGGGCGATCAGCTCCGCCGCATTGTCGGGGCCGAGCCGCATCGGGTGGGTCTCGACGTGGATGCCGTCATTGACCGCGGCGAGGGTGGCGCGCGCACTGTCGACCTTGAGCGCGCCGACCCGCTTCGTCGCGTGCACGATCTGGCGCTGCAGATTGGTCAAATCGACCCGGTCGTCGTCGATGATGCCGATCGTCCCGACCCCGGCGGCGGCCAGGTAGAGCAGCATCGGCGAGCCGAGGCCGCCGGCGCCGACCACCAGGATTCGGGCGGCGAGCAGCTTTTCCTGCCCCTCCTCGCCAACCTCGTCGAGGATCAGATGGCGGGCATAGCGCTGGAATTGCTCCTCGGTGAGTTCCATCACAAACCCTCGAACAGGGCGGTCGTCAGGTAGCGCTCGGCGAAGCTCGGCAGGATCACGACGATGGTCTTGCCCTCCATGTCCGGTCGGGCGCCGATCTCGAGCGCCGCCGCCAGAGCCGCGCCCGAGGAAATCCCGACCGCCAGACCGTCGAGCCGGGCCGCCTGCCGCGCCGTGCGAAAGGCGGTGTCGTTGGCGATGCGGATCACCTCGTCGATCAGCCCGGTGTCGAGGATTTCCGGGATGAAGCCGGCGCCGATCCCCTGGATCTTGTGCGCGCCGGGCGGGCCGCCCGACAACACCGCGCTGTCTTCGGGCTCGACCGCGACCATCCGCAAGCCGGGCTTCCTCGGCTTCAAGACCGAGCCGATCCCGGTCAGCGTGCCGCCGGTGCCGATCCCGCTGACCACGATATCGACCGCGCCGGCGGTGTCCTTCCAGATCTCCTCGGCGGTGGTGCGGCGGTGGATCTCGGGATTGGCCGGGTTCTGGAACTGTTGCGGCATGAAGGCGTCGGGCAGGCTGCGCACGATCTCCTCGGCCCGCGCGATGGCGCCGCGCATGCCCCGCACCGCCGGGGTCAGCTCAAGCTCGGCACCGAGCAGCAGCAGCATCTTGCGCCGTTCCAATGACATGCTGTCGGGCATCGTCAGGATCAGGCGATAGCCTTTGGCGGCGCAGACAAACGCCAGCGCGATCCCGGTATTGCCCGAGGTCGGCTCAACCAGCACGGTGCCGGGCTTGATATGGCCGGCTGTTTCGGCCGCCTCGATCATCGCCAGCCCGATGCGGTCCTTGACCGAGGAGAGCGGGTTGAAGAACTCGCATTTGCCGAGGATGTCGGCCTTGACGCCGGCCTCGGCGGCAAGCCGATGCAGGCGCACCAGCGGCGTCGCGCCGATCGTGTCGAGAATGCTGTCATAGATATGGCCGCGGAATTCTGTCTTCTGCTGCACCGACGCGCTGCCGATATCCATCGGCCTCTCCCGATCAGTTCCGGGGTTTTATGTAGCGCCGTCCCGCGCTCATTGCGAGGAGCGCAGCGACGGGCCAATCTGGGTAGGTTGGTGCGCTATCGGCGTGAGATTGCGTCCCGTAGCTCGCAAGGACAACCGGGGGCAGTGAGTCACTTTTATTGTAGCCGGTTGACCCACGAGCCGATCGGCCATTCAAGCTGTTTGCGGCAGGTTCTCTGGCGTCACGATCGTGAAATTACCAACAAGTTCGGGACTTCCGTCCATTGCCAATAATACGTTATAGTCGCCCGTTTGTTCAAACGTTTCTCCAGTCACCACAAATGAGATCGCGAGTGGAAATATTGAATAACTTGCACGATATGGCATATCATGGTGATAAAATATGGATTGATTCGGGCGCAGTATAGTGCATGCCACGTGATCATATGTTGTCTTGGTCGGTTTGATCTCAAATCGCAGCGTTAATTGACGAGCGTAGAATGGCACAAAGGGGACCAGAATCACACCCGAATACGCCCCAATAATCAATTGCTTCCCGCCGACCTCCTCTCGGATTTCGTCGCAAATTACCAAACTTCGAAACTGAAAAGTGTCGCTCATGTTTTATTCAGTTTATTCCCCTAGGTTGCGCGCCGATATTCTGCGTTATGTTTCCAGATAACCCTTGTGGACTTTCATATCGGTCCTGCTCTACGTCGTAATTGTTCCCTTCACCTACCTCCTCATAAGGCCGAAACCGTATCTGGAGCCTGCATCGCATCGCACTTGCCATAAAACTAAGGGTCTTTAGCGTGAAATTTTCCTCACCGGTCAATCGACGAGACACTAAAGATTTATTTACGTTCAAGGAGATAGCGATGTGATCCTGTGTCAATCCGGTTGCCGCCCGAAGTCGGAAAATCCTCCGCATCGAGGATAGCGCGCCCTTCAAGTTTGCATAATAATCCTGCCAAAGGGTATCTTTCGATAGAGACCCATTACCATCGTTCATCGTAATGCTCCGCGGAAGACGTCACATATTGAGAGAGCTGATCACCTCTATGGCGTCTACGAAACGGTAAAAGCTCATCCCAGAGATGGCATACTGTATCTATTTGCGCATGCCACAGAGCGTCATGAATAAGGGTATCTCGCGGCTTCTTGCTCAGAATTACAAGCCAATCTTCTCGAAAGAATGCGCCAAAAAATCGGTGATACGGCTTAAAATCCGGACGAACTGACCATACATCAGCGGAAAAATCCTCATGCCCATAGCGTCGATCGGCAACTCGCTTCATATAATATAGATCATCAACCTCATCTCCTTTAACGAACTGTCCAAAATGTACCTTGACTGCAGCCTTCAATTGAATTTGTTTTTCCGCCTGCACCCCCCGCATCAGCCAATCGTGGATCGACATATCGAGGGAAAGCATGCGTCGCTCTCGTTCTGATCCACAAAATACCGGGCGGAACCGGACAAGCCTCGGCGGAACACAATTCTCCAATGCCTCTATGATGTGGTCGGTTGACATATCTGTCAACTCCCGGCGACTGCGCATCATCCTCCGACAGCCGAATACGACCCGCTAGGGTGATCTCGATCACGGTGAATCAGATCTCGAAATCGCCGCCCTCGGCCACCCGGCCCGCGATCCCGGCGCGGTGCGCCCGGGTACAGAGGTCTTCGAGGGTCAGCGAGTCGAGCCGGCGCATCGTCTCTTCCTGCAATTCGAGCCAGAGCGGCCGGACCACCTGATGTCCGAGCGCGCTTCCCGCCGGATCGCTGATCGGGTCTTCGCCGGTTTCGAGCTGGCGCACCGTGCGCACGATATCGCCGAGGCTGATGCGGCGGCGCTCCCGCGCCAGGCGATAGCCGCCGCTGGGCCCGCGGATCCCGACGAGGATCTTCTCGCGCACCAGTTCCTGCAGCACCGGTTCGAGATAGCGCCGCGGGATGCCTTCGCGCTCGGTGATCTCGACCGAACGAACCGGGGCGGCGCCCCCGTTATAGGCGATGTCGAGCACCGCCTCGATCGCGAACAGGAGCTTTTTGGTCAGCCGGATCATGAATCAGGAGTTTCGCTGTGCTGCCCGGTTTGGACAAGCGGAAGCGATACCGGTCGAGCCGAAGCCGCCTTCTTGCCGCCCGCCGGCTGCGCTAAAGGCTGCGACGATCGTGAATTCCGGTCGCGCGATCCGGGTGAAGACGAGTTGCGCGATGCGGTCGCCGGGCGCGATCAAAATCCCTTCCGAATCGCCGCCTTCACGCACCGGATTGCGGTTCCACGCCGAGATAAGGCACGGACCCTCGTAATCGGCGTCGATCACCCCGACCGCGTTGCCGAGCACCAGCCCCTCGCGGTGGCCGAGGCCCGAACGCGGCAGCACGAGCGCGCACCATTGCGGATCGGCGATGCGGAAAGCGATCCCGGCCGCGATCAGTACCGCCGGCGCCTGCGGCCGCAGCATCAGCGGTTCGTCGATGCAGGCATGCAGATCGAGGCCGGCCGCGAGGCTCGACCCGTAATGCGGAAACCCCCACCCCGGGAGGCGCGGATCGAGGATCTTCAGCTCAACGATGAGGGCCATGATCGCGCTAGCGCGGCCGGCTCCCGGCGCCCGGGACATGGGCGCTCGGCGGCGAGCCGAAATCGGTCCCGAGCGTGGCGGCGATGCGCTCGGCGAGGCGGGCGGCAACCTCGCGCTTGGTCATCAGAGGCCAATCCTCGACCCCCTCGCCATCAATGAGGTGGATCGTGTTGCGGTCGCCGCCGAAGGTGCCGGTGCCCGGCGAGACGTCATTAGCGAGGATCCAGTCGCAGCCTTTCTTCGCGCGTTTGGCGCGGGCATGGGCGACGACATTCTCGGTCTCGGCGGCAAACCCGATGACCAGCGCCGGCCGGTCGTTACGGCGCCCGGCGATGCGGGCGAGGATGTCCGGGTTTTCTATGAGGTGCAGCATCGGCGCGCCCGTCCCGTCCTTTTTCAGCTTCTGGGGGCTGATGGCTGCGACCCGCCAGTCGGACACCGCCGCCGCCATGACCGCGACATCGACCGGCAGCGCCGCCTCGCTCGCGGCGAGCATCTCTTCTGCGGTGTCGACCGCGACCAGCGTGACCCCGGCCGGGGTCGGCTCCTGGGTCGGCCCGGACACCAGCACGGTCTCGGCGCCGAGCGCTGAGAGCGCGGCGGCGATGGCGTGGCCCTGCTTGCCGGAGGAATGGTTGGTGAGGTAGCGCACCGGATCGATCGGCTCGCGCGTCGGGCCGCTGGTAACGAGGGCGCGCTTGCCCGCAAGGCGTTGATCTGTCGTGAAGAACCGGGCGATCGCCGCGAGGATCTCGACCGGTTCGGCCATGCGGCCAAATCCGACCTCGCCGCAGGCCAGTTCGCCCGCGCCGGGACCGATCTGAACGACGCCGCGCGCCGCCAGAGTGGTGAGATTGGCCTGGGTCGCCGGATGCGCCCACATCATCGCATTCATCGCCGGGGCGATCAGCACCGGCTTGTCCGCGGCCAAGAGTGCCGTGGCGGCGAGGTCGTCGGCCATCCCCGCCGCCATCCGGGCGATCAGATCGGCGGTGGCCGGCGCGACGACGACGAGATCAGATTCGCGCGACAGGCGGATGTGGCCCATCTCGCTTTCGTCGGTCAAGGACCAGAGGTCGCCATAGACCTTGTCTTCGCTGAGCGAAGCAACCGA
>JBGPTQ010000049.1:0-8586 GCA_041490725.1 Allostellaceae bacterium
GTCAGCACATAGCAGATCACGACCCATTGGATCATCGCGATCGGCAGCCCGAAGCTGCCGGTGATGTCGGGGAAGGCGATGTTGACCGCGGTGTCGAGCGGCACCACCGAGATGCCGAGCCCGACCAGCATCAGCCGGAGCAGGGAGGGTGGCGGAATTGCGAGCCGGAGCCACCGTGTCCTCGGCTTGTCGGGGATCGCGGATCGAGGCACGCGGGAACCGCCTTCCGGTCGTGGATGCTCACCATACCGCCGCGACGGCGCGCGGGAGCAATTTCGATTGAACGGCACGAGATTGCTTCGCGTCGCTCGCAATGACAATTTTGAACCGCCATTGCGAGGAGCGCGATACTGCTCCGGAATGTATCGGGGCTATGTCAAGAGCGACGGGATCGTGTACACGGCGATCTACAACGAGGCTTATCGATCGGCATGAACATGCGACCCTATTGGCGACCCGCGCTCTTCGCCGCCGTTGCGGCGGTCTTCCTCGCAAGCCCACTCGGCCAGGCTGGCGCGCAACCGGCGCAGAGCACGGCGCGGATCTCGGACGGGGTGGTCAAGATCGGGCTCATCCTCGACATGTCGGGCCCCTATTCCGATACAACCGGTGTCGGCAGCGCGACGGCCGCAAAAATGGCGGTCGAGGATTTCGGCGGCCAGGTGCTCGGCGCGCCGATCGAGATCGTTGTCGCCGACCACGAGAGCGGCACCGACCGCGCCGCGGCGATCGCCCGCGATTGGTTCGAGACCCAGCATGTCGATGCGATCATGGATGTCTCCGGCTCGTCCGAGGCGCTGAGCGTCCAGGCGATCGCCAACACTCAGCACAAGATCATCTCGCTGAGCGCGCCGGGAGCGGTGCGGTTGACCAACGAGGCCTGTACCCCGACCTCGATCCATTACGTGTACGATACACGCGCGATTGCGAATACCGTTGGCACTGCGCTGGTCGCGCGCGGCGCCGATACCTGGTTCTTCATCACCGTCGATTACAGCTGTGGCTACGACCTCGAAAACGACACGAGCGCGGTCGTGACGGCAAGCGGCGGCAAGGTGCTGGGCCATGCCCGCTACCCGCTCGACGCCCAGGACTTCTCCTCCTACCTGGCGCGGGCGAAGCAATCGCAGGCCAAGATCATCGGGCTGGCCAATGCCGGCACCGATGTGGCCGATACGATCAGGCAGGCGGCGCGGCGCGGCATGATCCCGGGGCCTCAGACCTTCGCCACGCTCGCCATGCGGATCAACGGCGTCCACTCGCTGGGCCTCGAAACGGCGCAGGGCCTGATGCTGAGCGAGAGCTTTTATTGGGACATGAACGAGGCGACCCGGGCCTGGTCGAAGCGGTTTTTCGACCGGGCCAAGAAGATGCCGAACAGTCTGCAGGCCGGGGTCTATTCGTCGACGATGCACTATCTGCAGGCCGTCGCCGCCGCCGGGACCGACGAGACCGACGCGGTGATGAAGGTGATGCGGGAAACGCCGATCGACGATTTCTTTGCGCATTTCGGCCGTATCCGCGCCGACGGGGTCATGGTGCACGACATGCGCCTGTTTCGGGTCAAGGCGCCGTCCGAATCGCATTACCCCTGGGATTATTTCGAGCTGGTCGCCACCGTCCCGGGGGATGAGGCTTTCGGTCCGCTCGCGCAATCGAAATGCCCGCTGGTGAAGCCGTGACGTTTGCCAATAGATTGGCCCGTTCATCTTCTCGGAGCTGGACCTATGATCGTTGATTTCGCTGGGAAAATCGTTCTCGTCACCGGCGGCGGGAATGGCATCGGCAAGGCCTGCAGCCGGGCGTTTGCGGCGGCCGGAGCGCGCGTCGCAGTGATCGACCGCGATGGCGCCGCGGCCGAACAGGTCGCGGCCGAGATCGGCGGCACGGCAAGCGGCTACGCCCTCGATGTCGCCGACGGTCCGGCGTTTGCCCGGCTAGCGAGTGACATCGCGGCGAAGGAAGGCGGTATCGACGTCTTGGTCAACTCGGCCGGGACGATCACGCGCCAGACCATCGCGGCGATGCCGGTGGCCGATTGGGACCGGGTCATCGCGGTCAATCTGCGCGGGCCGTTCAACGGCACGCAAGCGGTCATCCCGCACATCAAGAAGCGCGGTGGCGGCGCGATCGTCAACATCGCCTCGGTCGCCGGGCGGCGCATCTCATTCGGCGGCGGCGCCAATTACAGCGCCTCGAAAGCGGGGCTCCTCGGCTTCACCCGCCACGCCGCCTACGAGCTGGCGCCCGACAAGATCCGGGTCAACGCGGTCTGCCCCGGGCCTACGGCGACGGCATTCGGCGGCGGCCAGGTCCCCTCGGCCGAGCGCAAGGCGGAACGCGCGAAGAAGATCCCGCTCGGGCGCATGGTCGAGCCCGCGGATATCGCCGACGCGGTGCTGTTCCTCGCCAGCGATTTGGCGCGCATGTGCACCGGCATCGCCCTTGATGTCGATGGCGGGGTGCTGATCAGCAACGACATCCCGTACGAGGAATATTTCGCGCGAGCGCAGTGAATTCCTCAATTGTCGTTGTTATTGCGAGGAGCCCAGCGACAAAGCAATCCCGACGAGATTGCTTCGCTGCGCTCGCAATGACAGCTTGGGATGCTACTCCCGCGCCTTGCTGTAGGGATAGATCATGTCGCCAGTCTTGTACTTGGCCGGCGACAGTATCGTCACCGTCTTCGGTTCGCGGAATTGCTCGACATCGTGACCCTTGATGTCGTGGTACTGCGCCCAGATCGGCCGCGCCTCGGTCCATTCGCCCTCCGGGCCGAAGGCGATGTCGCCCTCGATCGTCTGGAACGGATGGGAGTGCATGTATTCGGCGAGCTTATTTTCGTCGAGGCTCTTGGTCGCCTCGACGGCCTGCCCGAGGATCTGCAATTCGCTGTAAGCGAAGGGCGGCAGGAAGTAGCCGAGCGGGTCGACCCCTTCGGCCGGCGCCTTCGCCTGGTATTTCTTGATGAAATCCATAACGCCGGGGAATTTCATCGTCTCGACCGGTTCCCACAGTTCGATGTTGACGACGCCGTTGGCCGCGTCCCCAAGCTGCATCTTGATCGCCGCCGCCGCCAGCCCGGCAAGCCCGCCGCCCAGCATCTTGGTCTTCAGCCCGATCTCGCTGACCGCGCGCAGAAACCCGACGGTATCGGACGGATAGGAGGCGAGATAGACGAGATCGGGTTGCGTTGCCCCGATGGCGCGGACGATCGGGGTGAAATCGACCGTGGTTGGCGGATAGGCCCGGTCGTAGACGATGTCCAGCCCGGCGGCCTTGGCGTGGTTGCGCGCGCTGTCGGTGGCCTTGTGCTGGAACTCGGCATCGGCACCGACGATCGCCACCGTCTTCGGCTTCGGGTTCTGCGCCAGCGCCAGGTCGAAATAGCCCTCCGCGAACGTCTTGACCGGCTCGGGGCCGAAGGGCAGCATCGAGAAGTATTTCGAATAATGGAACTGCTCGTTGGCCGCGAGGGCGAACAGGCCAAAGAACAGCCGGTTGTGCTGGATCGCGACCGGCATCGCCGGAACGACGAGGTTGGTGCCGTAGCTCGACACCAAGAGGTCGACCTTGTCGATGTCGATCAGCTTGGTATAGATGCCGGGCACGGTGGCCGGGTTGCTCTGGTCGTCGTAATAGACCAGCTTGACCGGCCGGCCGAGCAGGCCGCCCTTGGCGTTCGTCTCCTCCTCCCAAATCTTGAAGGCGAGGAGCCCGGTCTTGCCGACGACGGCGAACGGGCCGGTCAGTTCCATGCTGAGGCCGATCGTGATCGGCTCGGCGGCGCGCGCCGTCGCCCCTCCACAAAGGAGCATTGCCGCTGCGATACAAGCGTAGAGCGCGCGTCTCATGTGCTTCATAGGAGCAACTCCTTCACCTGGGCTGAGGCGCATCGGCTCTTGTGTTGATCCGTGCGAGGGCCAACAGTAGCGGTCTGCGGTGCCGCCGGCAAACAGGGCGGCAGCACGGTTTCCCGAGGAGCCTCCTGCGTGCCTCGCTTTGCCGCCAATCTGAGCTTTATGTTCCAGGATATCGGCTTTCTCGACCGGTTCGACGCGGCGGCGCGCGCCGGCTTCAAGGCCGTCGAGTTCCTGTTCCCCTATGACCACCCGCCCGAGACAATCGCCGAGCGGCTCGAGCGCAATCGCCTCTCGCTCGCGCTGTTCAACACCGTCGCCGGCGATTGGGCCGGCGGTGAGCGCGGGCTCGCCGCGTTGCCCGGGCGCGAGCGGGAATTCCGCGACGGGGTCGACACGGCGATCGGCTACGCCAAGGTAGCGAAGTGCCCGCTCGTGCACACGATGGCGGGGCTGTGGCCCGAGGGGCATGACAAGGACGCCGGCGAGCGCGTCTATATCGACAATCTGCGCTGGGCCGCCGACCGGGTCGCCACAGCCGGCCTCACCGCCGTGATCGAGCCGATCAACACCCGTGACATTCCGGGCTATTTTCTCAATTACACGGGCCAGGCGATGAGGGTCATCGAGCGCGTCGGCCGGGCCAATCTGAAGCTCCAGCTCGACCTCTATCACGTGCAGATCATGGAGGGCGATCTGGCGACCAAGATCCGCGCGCTCGCCGGGCACTATCCGCATGTTCAGATCGCCGGCAATCCCGGCCGCCACGAGCCCGATGTCGGCGAGATCCATTACCCCTACCTGTTCGACCTGTTCGACGAAGTTGGCTATGCCGGCTGGATCGGCTGCGAATACCGGCCGAAAGGCGATACGGTGGCGGGGCTCGGCTGGGCGAAGAAGTACGGGATAGGCTGATCTTCGGACCGCGGGCGTCCCGGCCGCCCGTTAGTTTTGGTGGGGCGGGCGAGACGCCCGCGGTCCAGGTTCGGAAAGGCACCGACCATGCGTATCGTCATCACCGGCGGATGTGGCTTTCTCGGGCGGCGGGTGGCGATCCATCTGCTGCAACAGGGAAGCGGCCTCGGGTCGATCGACGAGCTGGTGCTGTTCGACAATGCGGCGCCGGCCCTGCCATTGCCCGAAGACAAGCGCATCCGGCTCATCACCGGCGACATCGCCGACCGGGACACGGTCACCCGGCTGATCGCACCCGGCACCGACGCGGTGTTCCACCTCGCCGCGATCGTCAGTGGCGAGGCCGAGGCGAACACCGAGCTCGGCTACCGGGTCAATCTCGACGGCACCCGCGCCGTGCTCGATGCCTGCCGGGCGCTGGGAACCGCGCCGCGCGTCGTCTTCGCCAGTTCGCTCGCGGTTTATGGTGGCACCTTGCCGCCGGCGGTCGGCGACGACACCGCGCTCAACCCGCAGACCTCGTACGGGACCCAAAAGGCGATCGGCGAGCTGCTGGTCAACGACTACAGCCGCAAGGGCTTTGTCGACGGCCGCGCGCTGCGCCTGCCGACCGTGGTGGTGCGGCCCGGGCATCCCAACCGCGCCGCCTCGACCTTTGCCTCCTCGATGATCCGCGAGCCGTTGGCCGGGCAGGATGCGGTGTGCCCGGTCATGCCCGACACGGTCATGGCATTGGCCTCGCCGCGCCGCATCGTCGCGGGGCTGGTGCACGCCCTCGATCTGCCGGGCGCAGCCTTCGGCGCCAGCCGGTCATTGCAGCTGCCGGGCTTCTCGGTCGCGGTCGGCGAGATGGCGGCGGCGCTGCGCCGCGCCGGCGGCGAGGCCGCCTATGCCCGGATCCGCTGGGAGCCCGATCCGCAGATCCAGGCGATCGTCTCGGGCTGGCCGCAGGGATTGGCGACACCCCGCGCCGAGGCGCTCGGCTTCGGCCGCGACAGCGGCATCGACGAGGTCGTCGAGGCCTTCATCGAGGACGATCTGCCGCTGCAGAAGCAGCTCGCCGTCATAGTGCCGCGCCCCGGCGTCGGTCGCGCAAGCGTGATCGGCATCGCTGCTGCTTTTCCGCGGCATGATGCCTAAATGCGGCCGAGCGCAATTGCGGGGAGAATGCGATGGCAAACCGCCGGAATGTGCGTCTTGCTGCCCTCGTCCTCGGGCTGGCAGTTGTGGCAGTGCCGGCGGGCGCCGATCCGCGGCCCGTGGTGGTCGAGTTGTTCACCTCGCAAGGCTGCTCGTCCTGCCCGCCGGCCGACGCGCTGCTCGGCGAATTGGCGCGTAAGAGCGAGGTTCTGGCCCTCGGGTTTCACATCAGCTACTGGGATTCGCTCGGCTGGAAGGACCCGCTGTCCAGCCCAAGCTCGACAGAGCGCCAGAAAGCCTACGCCCGGCGCTTAACCGACGGCCGGGTGTATACGCCGCAAATGGTCGTCGACGGGACCGACGAGATGGTCGGTTCCGACCGCGCGGCGGTAATGGCCGCCCTGGGCAAGGCGCGCGCGGCGCGACCCGAGGCAATTGCGCCGGTCAGCTTCGCCGGCGATCGGCGCTCCGTCGCGATCGGCAGCGGCGTCGGCAACGGCGAAATTGTGCTGGTGCGTTTTGTGCGGCACCGCACCACCGATGTCGGCGCCGGCGAGAATGCCGGGCGCGCGCTTAACGACACCAACGGCGTGGTGACGCTGGCGGCGCTCGGCGCCTGGGACGGATCGCGGCTAGAGTTTGCGATCGAGCCGCCCGCCGCCGGCGAAGGCCTCGCCTTGCTCGTGCAAGCGCCCGATGGCCATATGCTCGGCGCGGCCATGGTGCTCGGTGCCGGTTGAGCCTCGCCGCAAATGACCCTCTCCCGCATTGCGGGAGAGGGTTTGTTGGGCTCGCCCGCGGGCGAGCCCGCACGAGGCAGGGTTCCCAATTTACAGGCACTTCTCCGGCGTGGCAATTTGAGCCTGCTTCCCTGATCGTCATGCCCGCGCAAGCGGGCAGCCAGGGCGAGCGCACGGTCTTGCGGCTCTGGATTCCCGCTTGCGCGGGAATGACGAAGGTAATTTTGGGCGAGGGGCGGCGGCATGGCGGGGCGGCTCGAAGGCAAGCGCGCCTTGGTCACGGCGGCGGCGCAAGGGATCGGCCGGGCGGCGGCGCTCGCCTTCGCTGCCGAAGGCGCCAGCGTCCTCGCCACCGACATCGCTGAGGACAAAGTCGCCGACCTGGCCGAGGCCTTTGTCGCGACGCGCCGGCTCGATGTCACCGATCAGCGCGAGATCGCCGCGCTCGCCGACGAGCTCGGGCCGCTCGACATCCTGTTCAACTGCGCCGGTTTCGTCCATCACGGCACAATCCTCGACGTGCTGCCCGAGGACTGGGATTTCTCGTTCGACCTCAATGTGCGCTCGATGTACCTGATGATCCGCGCCTTCCTGCCAAAAATGCTGGAACGCGCCAATAGCGCTGGTGGGGGCGCCTCGATCATCAACATGGCCTCGACCGCCTCGTCGGTCAAAGGCGTGCCGAACCGCTGCGTCTACGGCGCGACGAAGGCCGCAATCATCGGGCTGACCAAGTCGGTGGCAGCCGATTTCATCAAGGAGGGCATCCGCTGCAACGCGATCTGCCCGGGCACGATCGCGACCCCTTCGCTCGAAGAGCGCATCGCCATGCAGGGAGTTCTGCTGCCCGGCGGCACCGAAGCGGCGCGCCGCTTCTTTGTCGAGCGTCAGCCGATGGGGCGGCTCGGCACCCCGGAGGAGGTGGCGGCGTTGGCGGTCTATCTCGCCTCCGACGAGGCAGCCTTCACCACCGGCGCGATCCACATCATCGACGGCGGCTTTACCCTTTAGAGCGTTATCGGATGAGGTGGAGACACCTCGGGTCAGGAATCGGCCGGCCGTCTCTATGCGTCTATCACATTTATTGGCTTGACAAATACGTAATAATATGTTATGTTGCTTGCTTCGCTAATGCTAAGTTGCTCGGGATGTCTGTCGCAGGTCACTGCTGTTTTCGCAACGATAGGAACCGCCCATGGCTGAAGCGCTGCTGCAAGCACACCCGGAACAGCGGGTTCGGGGAGGGCATTTCGCGAAAGGCCAGTCGGGCAACCCCGCCAGGCGGCCGCGCGGATCGAAACACCGCCAGACGCTGGCCGCGCGCGAACCGCTCGACGGCGAGGCCGCAGCGCTGACGCGCCAGGCCGTCGACATGGCCTTGGCGGCGGCCGAACACCCGGGCGCGCACCGCTACCGGGCCGGCCTCGCCCGCTGTAAGTTTCCCGTAAAAACAGTGAGAACAGCGGACCGCCGGCGGCCAAAAAAGGCCGTCAACTGACGCCTCACGCACACGATCTGAGCACGAGCTTGTCGGGGCGGTGCCTTCTGCTAGATTCGTATCGACCGCTCTGAGGAGGATCCCCCGATGAAGCTTCTACGCTACGGACCATCCGGCCAGGAAAAGCCCGGCATTCTCGACCGCAGCGGCCAGATCCGCGACTTGTCCGGGGTGGTTCGCGACATCGATGGCGCGGCCCTTGCGCCGGCGTCGCTCGACCGCCTGCGCCGGCTCGATCCCGCGACATTGCCGGTGGTTTCCGGCTCGCCGCGGCTCGGGCCTTGCGTCGGCAATGTGCCGAAGATCGTGGCGATCGGGCTCAACTACCGCCTGCACGCGCAGGAGGCCGGCATGCCGATCCCGAGCGAGCCGATCTTTTTCATGAAGGCAACCAGCAGCATTTGCGGCCCCAATGACGACGTGATCATCCCCA
>JBGPTQ010000050.1:0-8550 GCA_041490725.1 Allostellaceae bacterium
GAAATCGACGGTGAAAAACACCTGGCCGGGGATCGTGTTGCGCGAATTGGGGCTGACCTGGACAAAGCCGACCGTGGCGCAGGCAAAGGGCGCGTGGGCATGGCCGATCCGGTTGACCGCGTCGATCATCCGCGCCGCCCCGACCAGCGCGTCGCGCCGGCGCGGCATCGGCGTCGGCCCGGCATGGGCCTCCTGGCCGGTAACGGTGATCTCATACCAGCGCTGGCCCTGCGCCCCGGTGACGATGCCGACCGGCAGGCCGGCGGCCTCGAGGATCGGCCCCTGCTCGATATGCGCCTCGAAATAGGCCGCGACCTGGCGTCCGCCGACCGGCATCGGCCCGGCAAAGCCGATGCGTTCCAATTCAGCGCCGAGCATCGCGCCGCTGACATTGTCGGGACGCGCGAGGCCGTAGGCGAGGTCGAAGACGCCGGCGAAGACGCCCGAGCCGACCATCGCCGGGGAAAACCGCGAACCCTCCTCATTGGTCCAGGCGACGATCTCGATGGGGGCCTCGGTCTCATAGCCGAGGTCATTGAGGGTGCGGACGATCTCGAGCCCGGCCATCACCCCGTAAGCGCCGTCGAACTTGCCACCGGTCGGCTGGGTGTCGAGATGGCTGCCGGCCATGACCGGCGGCCGGTCGGGGTTGCGGCCGGGCCGGCGGGCGAAGATGTTGCCGATTCGGTCCACCGTCACGCGGCAGCCGGCCTCCTCGCACCAGCGGATGAAGAGATGCCGCGCCGCGCCGTCGAGATCGCTGGCGGCGAGCCGGCACACCCCGCCCTTTAGGGTCGCGCCGATCTGGGCCAGCTCCATCAGGCTCGCCCACAGCCGCTCGCCGTTCACCGTGAGATTGCGCATCGGCAGGCCTCGCTGGTCAGATCCATTCAGGTTGCATCAAGGCACAACCGCCACGCCTATCCGCCGTGCTGCGCCGAGCAGCGCCTCGTCTTTGGTCGCCAGCGGCAGGCCGTGGCGGACAGCAAGTTCCAGATACGCCGCGTCATACGTGGTCAGGTGCTCGGCGCGCGCCAGGGTGAGAATTTCCCGCCATGCACGCCCGGTGGTCTCAGCATCAATCGTTATGGGAAGCTGGCCCATCAATGCCAATCGCGCGACGATCCCGCCTTGTATCGTCCGGCCGCGTCTTTCCGCCAATAGCAAGATATTTCCGAGTTCAAGGTGCCACAGGGACGGTACGATCGCCCCTTCGTCCTTTACCCGATCCAGGACGGCATCCGTTGCCGGCGATGCCACATCCTCGAAGCACCACGCGAGAGCCACGGAAGCGTCAACGACAAGCGCGCTCACCGACGGCCTTCGTCGCGCAATTCCTTCCAGGACAGCCCGCCGAGCGTGGTGCCCCTGCGTAAGCGCTTTAGCTTCTCGACAACGTCGTTGACTTTCGCCTGGTCGATCGCGTTGATCGCGACGAGTTGCGCAACCGGCTTGCCGTCTTGTGTGATCACCATATTCTCACCCTCCGCGACGCGTTCGAGAAGCGCAGGAAATCGCCCGGCCGCCTCGAACGTCCCGCGCTCTGCGAAATTGGCGTCCAGTTCGCGCATTATCGTCGCCTCGTCACTGTTCGGGTCGCGCGCGGCAGCGGCCAATTCTAGCGACTGGCGGCGCGCTTCAGCCCTGAAATTGGCAGGAGGCGCCCGGTCTAACCCGGCACGAACCAACTCGCGCAGCAACTCGCCTACCGGCTTCGATTCCCGCTCAGCAAGTTCGGCCAAGGCCGTCTTCAGCGATGGGGAGACTCGGAAGGTGATGACATCGCCCTTCGGATCGCTGCTGGTGCGCGCCATATCGCCCTCATCGGATGCAAAACGTATGGCATAATGTATGACATCCTCCGCGGCACGCAATCCGCGTTCTTGCCAGCCCCGCGTCGTTCGCGGAAGATCGGCCCGGCGCACCGGAGGAGGCGACATGCAGGCCTGGTACCATTGCGAGAACACCTATCCCTTTGTGCCGAAGGAGGTGCTCGAGCGCGCCGAGTCGGTGCGCGCCAGCCTGCCCAACCAATATTGCGACCCGAAGATCGCCGCCGATCTGTTCGAGGAATGCCTCGACGAGCACCTGCTGTGCGACGCGCTCGGCATCAATGTCGTGTCGATCGAGCATCATTCCGGGATCAACAGCCTTTACGGCGCGAGCCCGATGATCCTCGGCATCGCCGCCCGGCAGACGAAAAACGTGCGCATCCTGTCGCTCGGCACGCTGATCTCGATCCGCCAGGACCCGGTGCGGGTCGCCGAGGAATACGCCACCGCCGACATCATCTCGCGCGGGCGGCTCGAGATCGGCTTCGTCAAGTCGGGCGACAGCGAGATGGCCTCGGGCAACGCCAACCCGGTCGGCTTCGTCGAGCGCTTCTGGGAGGCGATCGATGTCATCAAACTGGCGCTGACCTCGCATGACGGCCCGGTCAGCTTCGAGGGTAAGTACTACACCCATCGCCACATCAACCTGTGGCCCCCGCCCTATCAGCGGCCGCACCCGCAATTCTGGGCGGCGACCGGGGATCCTGCGACCTCGGCGGAGTGCGGCCGGCGCGACTATGTCAACGCCCTCGTGCTGCGCGGCCCGGAGGCCAGCAAACGCGCCTTTGACGCCTATCGCGCGGCGCGGGCCGAGGCCGGAATGCCGATGCCGGGCACCGACCGCTTCGCCTATGCGGCCCTCTGCTATGTCGGCGACAGCGACGAGGAAGGCCTTGAGGTCGGCAGCAAGCTCTTATGGTTCCTCAACACCAGTTTGAAGCAGGCGCCGCAGATGTCGAAGTTCCTGCCCGGCCGCAACCCGCCCGAGCTGGCGCCGCAGATCTGGCGCAGCGCCGGCGGGCGGGCGCGGCCGGCGGATCAGCTGATCGGCATCACCGCCGAGCAGGCGATCGCCCGCGGCATCCTGTGCGCCGGCAACCCCGACACGGTCTATCGGCAGATCATGGAGATCTACGACAAGGTCGGCGGCTTCGGGCATCTGATTTTCATCGGCCGCTCGGGTTTTCTGTCGCATCGCGAGGCCGAGAAGGGCATCCGCCTGATGGCCAAGGAGGTGTTGCCGCGCCTGCCGGCCGCGACCTCGACTCCGTCCGTTGTGCCACAGGCCGCGGATTGATTAGGGGCTGACCCGATAGTCGGCGAGATCAAGCGCGTTCGCCGCCCATCCTGTGCGGCCGAGCTTTGCCAGTAGCGGCCTATCGGCAGTAACGAGCGTAGCCTGCCGCGCCTCGGCGAGCGCGACATACAGACAGTCGTAAACCGAGTGGTCGAGCTGACCGGCGATTGCGACGGCACGCGGCGCCAGAGTGGCCGCGCCGACCAGCGCGTCGAAGAAGCGCGGCAGGGCGTTGGCGATTTCGCTCACCTGGTCGTGGCGGAGGCGACCGAGCCGGGCCGACCGCCACGCGGCATTGCACACTTCGGCAATCAGGAGGTCCGGCGCGATCAGCGCCGCTCCGCTCTGCACAATGGCGAGCGCCTCATCGGCGCATGGCTCGTCGAGCAGAAACCACTTCAGCGCGACGCTGGCATCAACGACGATCGTCACCGCCGATCCCGGTCTGCGCGAATGAGCTCCTCAGCTGTCGGGAAGGCCATGCGGGAAGGCGGCGTCATCGCGCGGATGCGCTCAAGGTCGGCGAGCAATTCCACGCGACTCGGCCGCGCCGCTTCAGACAGCAGTTCGCGCAGGGACTGCTCCAGCGATTTGTGCTCCGCCGCCGCCCGCGCCTTCAGCCGTTCGACGACGCGATCATCGATATTGCGGATGACGACTTGTCCCATCGCAGCATTCCCACAAGATGAGATGATTGCATGATGATATCAGTTGGTCCGGGCGGCGAACAGCGCCTATAGTCGTGTACCATACCGCGCCGCCCTTTGGTGTCGGGAGAACCGCCATGAACGACGCCGCGCCCTGGGTCGATCCGGAACTGCTTGCCGCCGGGCAATTGCTGCAGCAGAAGGGCCTCATCGCGCCCGACCGCACCGTGATGCCGATGCCGGAAGTGCGGGCCGCACAGGATCGCATCGGCGCCTTTCTCGGCGAGGGCTCGGTGCCATTGAAGCGCGAGCGCGACCTCTCGCTGCCCGGCCCGCATGGCCAGGTGCCGTGCCGGCTTTATCTGCCCGATGATTCCGGGCGCCCGCCGCTCTTGGTTTATGCCCATGGCGGTGCGTTCGTGCAGGGCAGCATCCCGAGCTGGGACCATTTGCTGCGCGACCTGGTGCGCCAGAGCGGCGTCGCCGCGCTCTCGGTCGATTATCGCCTCGCCCCGGAGCACCGCTTTCCAGTCGCCTTCGACGAAATGGTGGCGATGACGCGCCTCGCCGCGCGCGAGGGCGCCGGACTTGGCATCGACCCGAACCGGCTTGCGCTCGGCGGCGATTCCGCCGGCGCCAATCTGGCGCTCGCCGCGGCGCTGGCGATGCGCGATGCCGGCGAGAAGGCGTTACGTTTCCAGCTGTTGATATACGGATGCTTCACGACCGATTGCGACAGCCCGTCCTGGCAGCGCTTTGGCCAGGGCGCCGGGCTATCGCAGACCGGGATGCGCTGGGCCTGGGACACCTACCTCGAGCGGCCGGAGCAGTACCATGACTGGCGCGCCGCGCCGCTCGATGGCGACCTCAAGGGAGTGGCGCCGGCCCACCTGATCGTCGGCAGCCTCGACCCGCTGCTCGACGACAGCAACAACCTGGCGGTCAAGCTGAAATCGGCCGACGTGCCCTCCACGCTGACGATCTATCAGGGCATCAATCACGGCTTTATCCGCTATGGCAGGCTGATCGGGACGGCGCGCCGCGCCATCGCCGAGTGCGCCGCCGCGCTCAAGGCCGGCTTGGCCGCAGCTTAGACCGGCACAAAAGAAAACGGCCGGGCGCGAGGCCCGGCCGTGCGAGGTCGTTCTGATGGGTCCGCCGTCAGTCGCGCCGCGCGCCGAACAGCTGCAGCAGCATCATGAACAGGTTGATGAAGTCGAGGTAAAGGCGAAGCGCGCCCATGATCGCCTTCTTGCCGGCGGTCTGCGCGTCGTCATTCTCGAAATACATCTCCTTGATCTGCTGCGTGTCATAGGCGGTCAGGCCGACAAAGACGATGACCCCGATCACCGAGATCGCGAATTGCAGCGCCGAGGACGCGAGGAAGATGTTAACGACCATGGCGATGATGATGCCGATCAGGCCCATGAACAGGAATGAGCCCCACTGCGTCAGGTCGCGCTGGGTCGTGTAGCCATAAAGGCTCATCGCCCCGAAGGTGCCGGCGGTGATGAAGAACACGCGGGCGACGCTCTCGCCGGTGAAGACGAGAAACACCGATGCCAGCATTACGCCCATCAGCGCCGCATAGACCCAGAACCAGGCCTGCGCCGCGCTCGCGCTCATCCGGTTGATGCCGTAGCTCAGCCACATCACGATCCCCAGCGGCGCCAGCATGACGAGCCAGATCAGCGGCGTGCGCGCAATCGCGGCGTACATCCCGGATTGGGCGAAGAAATAGGCGACGATGCCGGTCAGCGCGAGGCCCGAGGCCATGTAGTTGTAGATGCGGAGCATATAGTCCCGCAGGCCAACATCGATGTCGACCTGGGCACCAACCGCCGGTCGCACCGTCCAGCGGGGCTGAGAACCCAAAGCCATAGGACCCCTCCAAAGAGAGCAGCGAGGCTAATTCCTCGCGCTTTGATATTGGCACAACCTTGCTGCGTTTCAATGACGCCCCCAGCCCTGCAAGCCCCCACCCCTGCCCTCCCCCGCTTGCGGGGGAGGGAGTCCGCTGCGTGAGCGGCGGGCGGCCCGCCTCTACCCTCCCCCGCAAGCGGGGGAGGGAGGGACCCGCGCCGCAGGCGTGGGAGGGTGGGGGCTGGGAGCGACGGGCGCTACTCGTTGCGCAGATAGGCGGCGGGCTTGGCGCCGAGCGCGCGCCAGGTGCCGGCGAAGCCGAGCACCAGCGTCAAGAGCACGGCGATCCCCGCGATCGCCAGGAGCGGGCCGGGCAGGAACACCCACTCGCTCTTCAGCGGCCCGGTGACGAGGGCATAGGCGGCCAGCGTGCCGAGCCCGGCGGCGACGAGCGCGGTCAAAAGGCCGACCAGGCCATGCTCAATCAGGAACGAAGCGGCGAGCGCGCCGCGCGTCGCCCCCAGCACCTTGAGCACCACCGCATCGTAGACTCGCCGGCGATGACCGGCGGCGACCGCACCGCCGAGCACCAGGATCCCGGCGGCCAACGTCACCAGCGCGACGAGGCGGATCGCCACGCCGATCGTCACGACCACCCGCGCCAGGGCGGCGAGCGCCTCACGCACCGGGATCGCCGAGACGTTGGGAAACCGCTCGGTCACCCGGCGCACCAGCCCCTCCTCCTCGGCCGGCATCACATAGACCGCGGCGAGATGGGTTTGCGGCGCGGCTTCCAGGGTGCCCGGCGCAAAGACGATCGCGAAGCTGATGCCGAGCCGGGCCCAGTCGATCCGGCGCAGGCTGGCGATCCGCGCGGTGATGTCGCGGCCGAGCAGGTTGACGGTCAGCGTGTCGCCGACGCCAAGCCCCATGCCGCGCGCCAACTCGGCATCGAACGAGACGAGCGGCGGGCCGTGATAGTCGGCCGGCCACCATTCGCCGGCGACGAGGCGCGACCCGGATGGCAAGGTGGCCGCATAGGTCAGCCCGCGATCGCTGCGCAAGGCCCATTGCGCCTCCGGCGCCACCGGCGCCTCCTCGACCGGCGTCCCGTTGAGCCGGGTGATGCGGCCGCGCAGCATCGGCACCTGGTCGAAACTCGCCCCCGGCATGGCGCGCACGATCTCTGCGAACCCGGCGAGCTGGTCGGGCTGGATGTCGATGAAGAAATCGGCGGGCGCGTGCTCGGCGAGCCGGCCCTCGATCTCGATCGCGAGATTGCCTTCGACCAACGCGAGCGCGCTCATCACGCTGAGACCGATGCCGAGCGAGAGCACGATCCGCGCGGTCGGTGCCCCCGGCCTATGCAGATTGCCGAGCGCCAGACGCAACAGGGGCCGGGCCGGGCGCGGCATCAGCCGCGCCGCCGCGACCACCAGCGCTCCGGCAATGCGGAACAAGAGGAAGGCGGCGAGCGCGCTCCCGACATACCAGAGCGCGATCTTGCGGTCCGCTGCGGTCAGTACAATGAGCGCCGCCAGGGCGAGCGCCGCCACTGCGCTCGCCGCAGCCGCCAGCGGCGCAAAATGGCGCGGCCCCACGGGACGAGCCCCCGGAACGGCCCGCAGGGCCGGCCGTCCGGGGGTGAAGGCCCACGGCGCAACCCGGTCGCGGAACAGCGCGCCGGGCGACACCTGGCCGATCGCGGCGAGCGGCCACAGCGCGAAGACCAGCGTTGTCAGCACGCCGCACAGCCCGGCAATCGCCAGCGGCGTGGGGTATAGGCCGAGGCGCAGGGACACCGGCAGCAATCCTTTGAGCAGCGGCGCGACCAGCGCGGGCGCGACGCCGCCGAGCAACAGGCCGACGGCGATACCGAGCAGCGCGAGCGCGAGGATCTGGGCGAAATAGGCCGCGAAGACGAGGCGGTTCGACGCGCCGAGGCATTTCAGCGTGGCGATCGCCGCTGTCTTGCTCGCGACATAACCGGCGACGGCATTGCCGATGCCGACCCCGCCGACGAGCAGCGCGGTGATGCCGGCGAGGTTCAGAAACAACCCGACCCGATCGATCAGCCGTTGCAATGCGGGCGAGGCATCGGCGCTACTGCGCAGCTGCCAGCCGGCTTCGGGGAAGGCGGCGCGCGCGGCGCGGGTCCAGCTGGCAGTGTCGCTTTCGGGAGCCAGCCGCAGCCGATAATCATAGGTCACCAGCGCACCCGGCCGGATCAGCCGCGTCGCCTCCAGCGCGGCGCGTGGGATGATGATCCGCGGACCGAAGGCAAGTCCGGCGAACGCCGCATCGGGCTCGCTCTCGATGATCGCGCGCAGCCGCAGCACCGCCTCGCCGACGCGGAACTGATCGCCAAGCGAGAGGCCGAGCCGGCTGGCGATTGCCGCCTCGGACACCGCGCCGAAGCCTCCGTCATCGGGTGTCAGCGCTGCGCCGAGCGTCTGTGATGGCGCGAGCGCGACCGTGCCGTACAGGGGGTAGGTATCGTCGACCGCCTGAAGCTCGATCAGGCTGTGCCGCTCGCCGTCGAGCGAGCGCGCCATGGCGCGCAGCTTCGCGGTCTCCGACAAGGTGCCGCTCGCCGCCAGGAACTGCCGCTCAGATTCGCTCGCCGGGCGATAGGCCAGCCGGGCGCTGACATCGCCGCCCAAGAGGGTGCGCGCATCGGCCCGGATCCCGGCCTCGACCGCGGCATTCAGCGAGCCCACCGCCGCGATGGCGCCGACCCCGAGCACCAGGCAGGCAAGAAAAATGCGGAAGCCGGCGATCCCGCCGCGCAGCTCGCGGCGCGCCAGGCGGATGGCGTAGCCGAGCTCGGACCGCGGGCCTCCGGCCCGCATGCGGGCCGGAGGCCCGCGGTCCGAGCTCGGCTACGCCATCCGCCTGGCGCGCCGCGAGC
>JBGPTQ010000051.1:0-8540 GCA_041490725.1 Allostellaceae bacterium
CCCGCTCGGCGCTTTCGCGCACCTTGATCGCGACGTTGCCCTCGGCTTCGCGATGCAGCCGCTCGGCGATGACGCGCGAGGTGACCTTGCTGCCGTCGCGGCCGGCGAGCGGGCTGTCATTGACCGAGAAGGTCATCGCCAGGGTCGGCGGGTCGATCGGGTCGGCCGGCAACGCGGTCGTCACCTCGGGCGCGCAGATCGTGTCGGCGACCGTGGTCAGCGTGAGGCCCGCGACCGCGATGATATCGCCGGCGCGGGCCTCCTCGATCGGCCGCCGCTCAAGTCCGCGATAGGCGAGCAGCTTGGTCAGCCGGGCCTGCTCGATCGTGCGGCCGTCGCGGCTGAGCGACTTGACCGGCATGTTGAGGCGGGCGACCCCGGAATGAATGAGGCCGGTCAGCACGCGCCCCAGAAACGGGTCGTAATCGAGCGTCGTCGCCAGCATCGCAAACGGGGCGTCCGCATCGGCGACGGGGGGCGGCACATGCGCGATGATCAGCTCGAATAACGGCGCCAGATTCTCCCGCGGCGAGGCGAGATCGCGGACCGCCCAGCCATCGCGGCCCGAGGCGAACAGCGTCGGGAAATCGAGCTGCGCCTCGGTCGCGTCCAACAGCGCGAACAGGTCGAAGATCTCGTTGTGGACCGCGCCCGACCGCTGATCGGGGCGATCGACCTTGTTGATCACGACGATCGGCCGCAGCCCTCGCGACAACGCCTTGGCGACGACGAATTTGGTCTGCGGCATCGGCCCTTCGGCGGCGTCGACCAGCACGAGGACGCCGTCGACCATGCTGAGGATGCGCTCGACCTCGCCGCCGAAATCGGCATGGCCGGGGGTATCGACGATGTTGATGCGCACGTCACGCCACACCAAGGAGGTGCATTTGGCGAGGATCGTGATGCCGCGCTCGCGCTCGAGCTCGTTCGAATCGAGGGCGCGCTCGGCGACCTGCTGATTGGCGCGGAACGTGCCGCTCTGGCGCAGTAATTGGTCGACGAGCGTGGTCTTGCCGTGATCGACATGCGCGATGATCGCGATGTTGCGGATATCCATGAAACCCTGAACGAAAAGTGGCGGCGGAGCGCTCAGAAAAGGCCCGCCGCCTCGACAAACCCGGAGAGCGCAACCTCCGGCCGCGCGCCGACATGGCTAATGATTTCGGCGGCGCACAGGCTGCCGACTGCGCCGCAAATGGGGAGCGCAAGCCCGCGGGTCAAGCCATAAAGGAACCCCGCGGCATAAAGGTCGCCCGCCCCGGTGGTGTCGACGATGCGCGCCACCGGGACCGCGGCGACGCGGTATTCCTCGCTATCGGCGAGCACAACGCTGCCCTCGGCGCTGCGGGTCAAGGCCGCCACCGCGACATGGCCGCGCACCGAAGCTGCCGCGGCATCAAAGTCATCGGTCTGGTAGAGCGAACAGATCTCCGCCTCGTTGGCGAACAGGATGTCGACCTCGCCGGCGACCAGCTCGCGGAACGCCGCGCGATGCCGCGCCACGCAGAACGGATCGGACAGGCTGAGCGCGACCTGACGCCCGGCGCGATGGGCGATCGCCGCCGCCGCGCGGAACGCCTCCTGCGCCCGTGGCGGGTCGAACAGATAGCCTTCAAGGTAGGTGATCCGCGCCGCGGCGATCAGCGCGGGATCGATGTCCTCGGGCCCCATCTCGACACAGGCGCCGAGATAGGTGCCCATCGTGCGCTGGCCGTCCGGCGTGACCAGGATCAGGCAGCGCGCGGTCCCCGGCCCGAAGGTCGCCGCCGGAGTGTCAAAGCGTACCCCGATCGCGGTGATATCGTGGCGAAATACCGCGCCCAACAAATCGTCGCGCACCTTGCCGACGTAGCCGCCGGTCCCGCCGAGCGCGGCGATCCCGGCCATGGTATTGCCGGCCGAGCCGCCCGAGCTCTCGATCGCCGGCCCCATCTCCCGATACAGCGAATCGGCGCGCTCGGCATCGATCAGCGTCATCGCCCCGGGGGCCAAGCCCTGCTTGACGATAAACCGCTCGTCGGCATGCGCGATCACGTCGACGATCGCATTGCCGATGCCGACGACATCGATGGCGGCAGAACTCATCCGCGAATCCCCACCTGCTCTGGCTCAAGGGCGGCGGAGTATAGGGGCATTCGCCGAGGCCACAAGCGGCGACCAGGGCAACTCTATTGGTTCTTGATTGGCCGGGAATGGCGGTTCGCGTACAAGCCTGCGGGCGATGATCTTTGCGCTGAGTCGAGCGGTTGCCGAGTCGTTCACCCCGGCGTTGCGTCGCATCGTCGGGCTGAGCCTTGTCCTTGCGGTGGCGAGCTTTACCGCCCTGTGGCTCGTGCTTGCCATCGTCCTCGATCACAGCGCCCGATTCGGCTGGCGCCCGCTCGATTGGCTGGTCGATCTATTCGGCGCGCTCGCGGTTGTGGGGCTGAGCTGGCTGTTGTTTCCGGCCGTGGTGACGATGGTGATGGGGTTTTTTCTTGATCGAGTCGCCGGCGCGGTCGAGGCGCTCGACTATCCCGGCCGCGGCCCGGCGCGGCGTGCATCAATCACCGAGACCGCGCTGATGACGCTGCGGTTGATGGGCCTGACGATCCTTCTAAACCTCTTGGCGCTGCCGGTTTATGTGCTGGCACCGGGAATAAATTTTTTTGTTTTCCTCGGCCTGAACGGATATCTTTTCGGCCGCGAGTATTTCGAGGTGGTCGCGTTGAGACGGCTTGACCGGACGGCGACTCGGGCGGCACGGCATCGCTTCGCCGGGCGCGTGTTTCTCGGTGGCGTGGTGATCGCCGGGTTGTTTGCGGTGCCGCTCATCAACCTGGCCGCCCCGGTAATCGCCACTGCGTTCATGGTGCACCTCTTTGAGCGCTTGCGGCGCGTCGAGCCGCATCTTCTGGCCTCGTGATGCGGTCGCGAAGGCCGCTCATCCCCGCAGCAATTCGATGGAATATCCCATCCATGTTCAGCCGCAAAAGACCCGAGACAGAGGATCGCAAAATGTCGGACGCGCCTGATGATCTGGGTATTCCGATGAAGCCCGCCCGTTTGCCGGGACAGGCCACCACAGTCGCGCCGCTTGGCCGGGCGTCGACTCCACTGCCGCCGCGCACGCCCGACTCGGCGCGGTTGCCGGCGGAAGCCCCGCGGCCGGCTGAGAGCGGCGCGCGGCCTGGCGCGCTGTCGCCGGCTCAGCGGAACAGCGATGCCGACCTGCGCAAGCTCATCGTCGGGCGCGAGATCTCGCTGTCGGGGGAGATCACCTCCTGCGACAAGCTGATCGTCGAGGGCAGCGTCGAAGCGAATCTGCAGAACTGCCATGATGTCGACATCGCCGAATCGGGGCTGTTCAAAGGTTCGGCGACGATCGACGAGATCGAGGTGCGCGGGCGTTTCGAGGGCAATCTGGTCGTGCGCAAGCGGCTGTTGATCCGCGCCACCGGCCGCGTTTCCGGCACGATTCGCTACGGCCAGATCGAGGTCGAATGCGGCGGCCAGATCTCCGGCGACATCCAGGCGCAGTCCGGCGAGGACGCGATGTCGGAGGTACCGGGCGCGCGCGTCGCGTTCTGAGCGGTCCCTGCTCCGCCGGGACGACGATTGTGTAGGATGGGTTGAGCGCAGCGAAACCCATCACGTGGCAACGCGCAGAGAAGATGGGTTTCGCGTTGCTCAACCCATCCTACGCCTTCTGCTACGATTTGTGCCTCAGGCAAACGCGTCCTTGATCCGCGCCCAATCCTCGATCGCGCGTTCCTCGCCTGGGGTGATCGGGATCACCAGCTGATTCCAGCCGGCGGCCCGCAACGCCTCGACGCGCTGTTTCAATTCCTGCTCGGTAGCGGTGAAGGTGGTGCGCCGGATCAATTCGGCGGTGACGAAGCGGCGCTCCTCGGGTTTGACGAAGACGAAATGCCCGCGGTGGTTCTGGAGGTAGCGCGCATCGGGCGGCGTGAAATGCCGCGCCATCTCGACATAGCCGGCGATCGCCTCGGCGATCCCCTGCTCTGGCACCTTCATCGTGTTGTCCCAGCCCTGCTGGTCGACATCGGCGGCGCGGTGCAATAGCGTCGCGGCGCGCGGGCCGGCCTGCGCCATCGCGCGCGGACTGTCGGCCGCCTCGCCCGGCATCAGCACACAGCCGCAGACCCAGGCGGTGGCATAAAGATCGCCGGCCGGGCGGGCGGCCGCTTCCCAGGCCTCCTTCATGCCCTGGATCGCGCCGAGACCGCCATCGACATCCTGGATGAAGCATTTCCACCGTGCATTGAGCTTGGCGGTCAGAGCCTGCGATTTCGGGCCATAGGCCGAGATGTGTAAGGGGATCGGGTCTTTCGTGTTGAACAGGCCGATCTCCGGGTTGAGGAAACGGATCTTGCGGCGCTTGCCCTCGACCGCAGTCTCGACCGTCTCGCCGGCAATGAGCGCATAGACGACCCGGATATACTCCTCCATATCGCCGAGCTTCATCGCGCCGAGCCCCATCGCCCGGCGCGCCGAGAACCCGGTGCCGACCCCGAAATCGATCCGCCCCGGCGCCAGGCCGTTGAGGGTGGCAAATGCGTTTGCGGTCACCGCAGCGATCCGGTTCGAGGGCACCAAGACGCCGGTGCCGAGGCGAATCCGTGAGGTTTTCATCGCCGCCGCCGCCATCGCGACAAAGCAGTCGGCGGTGATCATCTGGGTGTCGAAGAACCAGGCATGGGTGAAACCCAGCTCCTCGGCGCGTTGCGCCAGCTTCCACGAATCGCTCGATGTCGCGATGCCGATACCGAAATCCATTGGATGCCCCCTCTTGTGAAGCTACAGGCGGAAAACGGCGGCTCGGTCACTCCACGCCGATCGCGAGAGCGATCTGGCGGCGAATGGCGTCAAGTTGCTCTGGCAAGATCCGCGACTGCGTTGGCCTCACGCGCTGTTTCGATGTCGTGGCGAGATAACAAGAGAGGGCATAGCATCGCTTGGTGCACCCGTTTTCTGGCGTGGGATCAATCGGCAGCAGGAGGTCCGAGGGGGCCAACTCGCGGTCCTCCGACAGCGGGACCAGGATGAGATTTGTGTAAGACGGACCGAACAGCTCTCCGTCTTCGACGACGACTGCCGAGCGCAGCTTGTTCGGCTCCTTTGACAGTGCATCGCGCCAGTTGACCAAGACGATCTGGCCGGGAGTAAAGCCCGCCAAGGTTCACAAGCCTTCCTGACGCGGCGTCCCCCAGAATTCGCAGAATTCCCTGGCCTCGGGCGAGCTCGCGACGTACCTCCCGACAGCCTCGCTTTGCTCGCGGATCCGCTTGCGCTTCACCTGCCTGGCGGCTTCCTTCGCGATTTGGCGCAGGAGCGTGGCGAGACCGATGTTGCGCGAACGCGCCTCGGCTTCCAGCGTTGCCCGAACCTCATCATCGAGCCTGATGGAAATCGGAGCAGCCATAGGCGAGCCCTCGTAGTGTTATAGCGCACTACATAAACGTCGTCGGCGCTGCAATCAAGCCGGGCACCGTCCTCACACATTGAAGCGGAAATGCATGACGTCGCCGTCCTGGACGACATAATCGGCGCCTTCGAGCCGCATCCTTCCGGCATCCTTGGCGCCCTGCTCGCCGCCGCAGGCGACGAAATCGACGTAAGGGATGGTCTCCGCGCGGATGAAGCCCTTTTCGAAATCGGTATGAATGACCGCGGCAGCCTGCGGCGCCTTGGTACCGCGGGGTATCGTCCAGGCCTTGGACTCCTTCGGGCCGGCGGTGAAATAGGTGATCAGGTCGAGCAGCGAATAGCCGGCGCGGATCACCTGGTCGAGCCCGGTCTCTGCGAGATCGAGCGCGGCGAGAAATTCGTGCCGTTCTGCGAGGTCGGCGATGAGGGCGAGCTCGGCCTCGATCGCCGCCGAGATCATGACCGCCTGCGCCCCTTGCGAAGCGGCATAGTCGGCGACCCGGCGGCTCGCCTCATTGCCGGTCGCGGCGGCTGCCTCGTCGATATTGGCGATGTAGAGCACCGGCTTGGCGCTCACCAATTGCAACATCTTCAACTGGCCAAGCTGCTCGGGCGGCAACGCGACGCTGCGCGCTGGCCTCCCTTCCTGCAGCCCCGCCAGGACGGGCTCGATGACGGCGAGCAGGTCGCGCGCTTCGCGTTCTCCGCCGCGGACTCGCTTCTGCACCGCGACGAGACGCCGCTCGAGGCTGTCGAGATCGGCCAGCATCAATTCGGTCTCGACCGTCTCGGCGTCGCGGATCGGATCGACCGAACCTTCGACATGAACCACATTGTCGTCGTCGAAGCAGCGCAGGATATGCGCGATCGCATCGACCTCGCGCAAATGGCCGAGAAACTGGTTGCCGAGCCCCTGCCCTTTCGAGGCGCCGCGCACCAGCCCGGCGATATCGACGAATTCGAGCTGCGTCGGCACGATCTTCGCCGATTTCGCGAGGCGGGCGCACACTTCCAGGCGCTCGTCGGGCACGGCGACCCGGCCGACATTGGCCTCGCGCGTCGAGAACGGATATTTCGTCGCCTCGGCCGCCTCGGTCGCGGTCAAGGCGTTGAACAGGGCGGACTTGCCCACATTCGGCAAGCCGACGATGCCGCAATTGAAACCCATGGTGCTCCCACAACCCGATACCTCATGGCCGGGTTTGTCCCGGTCATCCACGAAACCGCCGCAGAGGTTGAAACGTGGATGGCCGGACCAAGTCCGGCCACGACGGGGTATTTAAGGTCGGTGACAACAAAATCCAGAAGGCGCGGTCATTTCGCCACTATGGCGGCTCGTCCTCATCGAGTTCCGGCGGGGCGAAACGACGGGCCACTTCGCTCATGAATGCATCGGGCGCGCCCTCGAGCAGCCAGGGGATCGTCTCGGCCACCGCATCGACCAGCGGCACGACCCAGAGCCGCATCTCCTCCGGGGTGAAGTTCTGCAGCACATAGGGCTGCACCAGCTCCTTGATTCCGGGATGGCCGACACCGATCCGGATGCGCCAATAATCGGCTCCGATCATCGCATCGATCGAGCGCAAGCCGTTATGGCCAGCACTGCCGCCGCCGCGCTTGACCCTGACCTTGCCCGGCCGCAGGTCAATCTCGTCGTGGATCACCAGGATGTCGCCCGGCGCGATCTTGTAGAAGCTCATCGCTGCCAGCACCGACTCGCCCGACGCATTCATGAAGGTCTGCGGGCAGAGCAGCAGGCGGCGCTCGCCGGCGATCACCCCCTCCGCCAGCTCGCCCTTGAAGCGGCTGCGAAACGGGGGCAAGCCATAGCGGCGGGCGATCGCCGCGACCGCCATGAAGCCGATATTGTGCCGGTTCTTGGCATAGCGGCTGCCCGGATTGCCAAGGCCGACGACGAGGCGCATCGCCACGCCGATGCCGCGAGCCTTACGGAGCCGCTACTGGCGTCGGCTCTTCGGTCGGCGGCGCGACGGCGGCGGTCGCCGCGGTCACCGCGGCCGCGGCCGCCTCCTCCTTCACCGCCGAGGACGCGGCGATGCTGGCGATCGTGAAGTCGCGTCGACGGATCGTCGGGCGGGCGCCGGGCGGCATCTCGACCGCACCGCTATGGATGCTGTCGCCAATGTCGAGCCCGTCGAGATCGACGACGACCCGCTCGGGGATATTGTCGACCGAGCAGATCATCTGGATGCCGTGGCGGACGACGTTGAGGATCCCGCCGCGGCGCAGGCCCACCGAGCGCTCGTGATTGATGAACAGGACCGGAACCATGACGGTCACCTGCGCCCCCGCCCCGACCCGCATGAAATCGACATGCAGCGGAGCATCGCTGACCGGGTGGTACTGGACATCGCGCGGCAAGGTTCGGTGCGTCGTCCCGTCGACGCTGACATCGACCAGCGTCGCGAAGAATCCCGGCCTGGCCACGACCCGGGCCAGCTCGCGCGGTTCGAGGCTGATCAGCACCGGCTCCCTCTTGTCGCCGTAGACGATCCCGGGAACGCGCCCGCTACGCCGCGTCGCCCGGGCCGCGCCCTTGCCGGCGCGCGGCCGCGGCTCGGCATTGAGGCTGATGATCTCGGGCATGGACTTCCTGCTCCTCTATCGCGAAACCAGCCGGGCGGCCCGCCGCCATGCGAGGCGCCGGACTCGCGCGCCTGCCGGCGTCACCATCAATCGAATAGGCTCGAAACCGAACGTTCCTCGCTGATGCGCTGGATCGCCTCGGCCATCAACGGGGCGATCGTCAGCTGCCGGATGTTTTGCGACAGCCGCACCGCCTCGGTAGCGACGATGCTGTCGGTCAGCACCAGCTTCTTGATCGGCGAGGCAGCGACCCGCGCCACCGCGCCGCCCGACAGCACCCCGTGCGTGACATAGGAATAGACGCCTTCGGCACCGCTGTCGACCAGCGCCTGGGCGGCGTTGCACAGCGTGCCGGCGCTGTCGACGATGTCGTCGACCAGGATGCAGCGCCGGCCGGCGACATCGCCGATGATGTTCATGACCTCGGAGACCCCGGCGCGCTCGCGGCGCTTGTCGATGATCGCCAGATCGGCATCGACCCGGCGCGCGATCTGGCGGGCGCG